>USIM01000010.1 GCA_900554675.1 uncultured Sutterella sp. | reverse complement strand
TAATTGTAGCTAAATTCGCTTGATTTTTCAAGGCATTTGGTCTATTTTTGAGCGATAGAAGATGAAATCAGCCGTAAAGGGGACTCTTGCCAGTTGTCCTCTTTTTTCTTTTGTACACATGGTGGTTGGTACTCCGCCTTTGGCATTAAGACGCTGGACGTATTGAATTTGAGATAAGCGCCCATAACCGTCTCGACTGGCGACAGTAAAAAGAGCGTCGGAGAGATCTTTTTTCCCTTGTGGCGCAGTAGACACAATCCGAGTGGTTAGGCGTGAGCCGTCATTATGAACAAAAGTGAAGTTATAGCCGTGTTTAGCAACGGCTTGATTTGTTTGCGGATCGAAAAGATAAGCATTAGGGGCTTCAAATTTCCAATACCAACCACGAGCGTCAATTAAGCATCGAAAGACTTGTTCGCCGGAGGCTTCCAATCGGAAAGCTTCTTCAGAGGCTTCCGGGGGCGTAACAGAGGGCGGTTTAACAGAGGAACAAGCACATAATGTAGCCGTGATAGCAATTAATGACAGGCGAAACAGTGAGCGCATTTTTGTCTCATGAAATAAGGTTGAATCAACACCTTTTAAGTTTACGGTAATTGCGCTCACCATATAAGTCTTCAAATTGTTACAGTTTATGGTGTGTGACATCCTCCACCTACTAAAGTAAGTGGATTTCTACGGGTAGTGCACAGTTTTATGCTGTACACCACCTTCGGTGGGTTCATGTTTTGTCTTACTATTAGCATGTGGTTGTTGGCCGCGGCGGTTCAAACTTTGCCGATCGGGACGGCTTACCCGGTTTGGACTGGGATCGGTGCAGTTGGAACTGTCCTTTTGGGGATTCTCGTTTTTGGGGAACGTGCTTCTTTTATCCGCTTACTTTTCATCACAACATTGATTACTTCAGTCGTTGGATTAAAGGCTGTTGCTTGAGGTCCATCATTTTTTTTTGATTGAAATTCTTACTTCCTACCTCTTTTGACATTTCTCTAGGCATAAGAGCCTAACACGGCGAAGTTCAACATAGGGCAAAAACCCTAGCCATTGACGAATTCGCTCAAGAAAGCAACAGTCGAATGAATAAAACTTGTTATGGTTAGGTTAAAGTCTTTTGGCGCACTCCGCCAAACATGGATTTAACCCAAAATAAGAAGAAGACTCTATTATGCCCAAACGTATCATGATCAAATTTGCGATGCCTTTCTTGCAGGCTTCGCTTGTTAAACAAATTCTCGTCGCCCTTATATTGGGCGTTGGTTGTGCCTATATTTTCCCGCAGCTTGCGATTTCGAGTGCCTTTTTAGGGACTCTTTTCATTTCTGCATTAAAGGCCGTTGCGCCGCTTTTGGTGTTTGTATTGGTGATGTCTGCCATTGCCAATCACGATGTTGAAACGAAGGCCCACATTAAGCCAGTGATTGCTCTCTATATCATTGGGACTTTTGGTGCAGCGTTGATTGCTGTGACGGTGAGCTACTTCATCCCGACTCAAATCATGTTGGTGACCACCGAAGCACAAGTGTCTTCCCCGGGCGGTGTGCTTGAAGTCATGCGCAATATGTTGTTGTCTGTCTTCGATAACCCGGTCAATGCTTTATTAAAGGGCAATTACATCGGTATCTTGGCATGGGCAACAGGCTTGGGCGTGGCATTGCGTCATGCTTCTGACTCTTCTCGTCAATTCATGGCAGACTTATCCCGTGGTGTTGAGTTTGTGGTGAGCGTTGTGATTCGCTTGGCACCTTTGGGTATCTTCGGTTTGGTTTCGAGTACGGTTGCAACGACCGGTATTGAAGTCTTTGAAGGCTACTTGCAATTGCTGGTCGTTTTGTTGGGCTGCATGCTCTTTGTTGCATTGGTTCTCAACCCCTTCTTGGTTTGGTGTTGCATTCGCAAAAATCCCTATCCCTTGACGATTGCTACGCTTCGCGAAAGTGGTGTGATGGCTTTCTTTACGCGCTCGTCTGCCGCTAATATTCCTGTGAATATGGGGATGTGCCGTCGTTTGAATTTGGATGAAGGGACCTACTCCATTACGATTCCTTTGGGCGCTACCATCAATATGGCCGGTGCTGCCATTACGATTACGGTTTTGACGTTGGCTGCCGCTCACAGTTTGAACATTGAAGTGAGTTTCTGGACGGCGCTCATTTTGAGTTTCATTGCTTCTGTTTGTGCTTGCGGTGCTTCTGGTGTGCCGGGTGGCTCCTTGATGTTGATTCCCTTGGCTTGTGGCTTATTCGGCATTGATGCAACGGTCGCCATGGAAGTAGTCGCCGTTGGCTTTATCATCGGCGTGTTGCAAGACTCGACTGAAACGGCTTTGAATTCTTCCTCTGACGTTTTGTTTACGGCGGCAGCTTGCATGCGTGCAGAACGTATCGCTGTTGAAGAAGATCGTCACGGTCGTGACGTTCGCGAGTTGCGTTAAAACGAAAAAGAGGTACCGCTAATTTTTCTGCGATACCTCTAATCGAATAAAAGACGGGAACTTCTTTTAATAGAGGTTCCCGTTTTTGCTAAGGTGAATTAGGCTTCGAAGTTACCCAACTTGACGCTTTGACCACCTTGAACCCAGACGACACCACGAGCCATCACGGTGTCGACATCCAAGTCCTTCGTCAAAACACAAAGGTTAGCCGTAGCGCCAACATTGACGCGAGCTTCCTTAACGCCCAAAGAGTCTGCCACGTTAGAAGTGGTCATCATTAAAGCGGTTTCAAAATCGATACCGCCAGCGACCATTTCCTTGAGCATGGAGTGGTTAGCATTGACAGGAGCGGCCACGATAGCAATCATGTTGCCGTTTTCATCAAACTTCGGCATAGAACCGTTACCGTCAGAGCTCATCGTGATACGAGAGCGATCAACACCGGCTTTCAAAACGCGTTCGACGCATTCGACAAACGGATAGACGTTGCCACCACCCGAGGTAATGTCAATCACGCCACCCTTCTTGGCAAATTCAATGGCTTGTTCGAACAACTTCGGTTCACGACCCGTGTGAGTCGGAGAGAAGTGATGACGAGCCAAACCACGAGCGATTAAGCGTTCAAATTGTTCATAGGCACCACCGAAGTCACCCAAGTGAACGTGCAAGACGCCCTTCTTACCGGAAAGCATGCCACCCATACGAACATCAGCCACAAGCTTGAGCATTTCGTCGTCCGTGGGGAAGGAGCAACGGTGGTCGGCCAATGCGATCTTCACACCCAACACCGGTTCTACAGCAATGATGTCCTTACGTGCATTGCCCGTAATCGTGGGAGACGGGAACTGGTAAGAGCCCGTATGCATGAAAGCGGTCAAGCCTTCTTGGCGCAAGCCCATGACCTTTGCATAGAGTTCTTCCGGGAATTTCGTCGTCCCTTCCGTTCCCATGACGCCGCAAACTGTGGTGACACCGGCACGCAAAAGTTGGGACGGCATGACGGGCGGCACTCGCGTTGCAGGACCGCCTTCGCCACCACCACCTGTTAAGTGAACGTGTTGATCAAAAAAGCCCGGCGTAACCGTGGCACCTTGAACATCAATCACTTCCACTTCACCGGGGAATTTGTAAGCATCAAGACTATCTTCGATGGCAACAATCTTGTCACCGCAAATTAAGATGTCCTTCTTGCCGACAGGAGCCGGGGTGTAGAGGTTGGCATTCTTAATGATTTTGAACATGGGAGCAGATCCTTTCGAAATCAAACAAAAAACAAATTCACCACTTCTCGATTGTGGAGAATCGAGATGGATTGGGAAGGGAAGCAATATCAATTCAAAGCGTATTATTTTGCGCCGATGTTACCCTTTCCGTTTCTTCATTGTAGCCTATTTGTAATCCGATCATATACAGGTGAAATACCGAGTATTTCTCAGCCTAGGTATACTGTCGAAATTCAGTAGATTTCTCAGATGACCAGCGAAGAAATATTAAAGAAGTATTTTGGCTACGACGCTTTTCGTGGCGTTCAAAAAGATGTAATCGATACTGCGGTTGCAGGCCAAGATGCTTTAGTTCTTATGCCGACAGGGGGCGGGAAAAGCCTCTGTTATCAGATCCCTGCGCTTATGCGCCCGGGGCTGGCCGTTGTCGTCTCTCCGCTCATTGCCCTGATGAAAGATCAGGTCGATCAACTCAACGATGCCGGCGTCAGTGCCGTAGCGATCAATTCAGCGCTCACCAATGATGAGGCTCGTGATATCTACCGACGTTTGCGTCAAGGAGCGGTAAAGCTTCTCTATGTTGCGCCTGAGCGACTTTTAAAACCAAGTATGTTGGACTTCTTAGAAACGCTACAGGTTAATCTCTTTGCAGTTGATGAAGCCCACTGCATTTCTGTTTGGGGGCATGATTTCCGACCGGAATACCAACAGTTAGACGTTCTTCGCACCCGTTTCCCTCAAGTTCCAAGAATGGCTCTTACGGCAACGGCAGATGAACAAACCCGTCAAGAAATCGTGGATCGTTTGCTCATTAACCCCAAGCGATTTATCACAAGTTTCGATCGCCCGAATATTCGTTACCGTATGTATGAAAAGGGGCAAGGATATTTAGATCAAGCGGTCAATTTCATTTTGGGCGAACACTTGCATGAGTCGGGGATTGTTTATTGCGCAACGCGGCGCCGAACCGAAGAGGTCGCAGAACTTCTTCAAAGTCGTGGCATTGATGCGCTCATATATCACGCAGGGTTAAGTGCAGAAGAGCGCGAACTCAATCAAAAGGCTTTCTTTGAACGTCCTTGTGTCATGGTGGCAACCATTGCTTTTGGGATGGGGATTGATAAGCCGGACGTGCGCTTTATTATCCATGTGGATATGCCACGATCCATTGAGAACTATTTCCAAGAAACCGGTCGGGCAGGGCGTGACGGTTTACCATCAGAGGCCGTTTTGTTTTACGGTCTGGAAGACGTTGTTCAGCAACGTTATTTTTTAGAAAATAGTGAGGCTGAAGAGCTTCACAAACAAGTCTGCTTTCATAAACTCGACAGCATGTTGGGATTGGCAGAAGCCGTGAGTTGTCGTCGTGAATTGTTGCTTTCTTATTTTGGCGAACATTCTCAGGCTTGTGGCAACTGTGACAATTGCGAAAATCCCCCAAAGACGAAAGACGCATCTAAAGATGCACAAAAGCTCTTATCGTGTATTTATCGTTGCTCGAAGACCAATCAAATAGGATTTGGTGCATCACATGTCATTAATGTCTTAAGGGGAGTGGCGACCGACAAGGTCTTTGAAAAAGATCATCATGAACTCCCAACGTTTGGTATTGGGAAAGAGCACTCACTTAAATATTGGCGCAAGATTCTTCGTCAGCTAATCACTCGTCACTACGTTGATGTGAACTACGATTGTTATAACGTTTTAAGCGTCAACGCCAAAGCCAAGGCCCTATTAAAAGGCGAGGAATCATTCTTCGTACGCATTGATGGGCATAAGCAGCTCAGCAGTCGCAAGGTCTATGATCACGATGATTTGACCGATCAAGAGCAAAAACTCTTCCAAGTTTTAAGACGTTGGCGCAGTGACATTGCGCACGAAAAGGGGTTGGCCGCCTACAACATTTTCCCCGATAAAACGCTTGTTCAAATTGTGCGAAGAAAGCCGAGAAAGCCTGAACAGTTGGAAGGGATTTGCGGGATCGGTGAAAAGCGCATCGAAAATTACGGCGCCGACGTTTGCCAAGTTATTAACGGTTGGCTTGCTACGGCAGCTTAAACAATAAAGCCGAAGGAGAAGACCTTCGGCTTTGTGGTTTAGGCGCGATGGATTTCGGAGTTGCGAGGCTTTTGCTTACGATTGCCGAAAATCTTGTCAAAAAGACAGTTTGGAATCATTCGCAAGATCTTGGAGGCAACCCCCATTTGCCACGGAATTGTGGCGTAGGTGCGCTTAGCCATAATGGCGTCAGCCGCACGTTTAGCGAACTCTTCCGGCGTCAAAATAAAGGGCATCGGATACGGATTGACGTCTGTTAAGGGTGTTTTGACAAAGCCCGGGCTAATCGTCAAGACGTCCACTCCGTGCTTTTTCATTTCAACACGCAAGCTTTCGCAGTACGTAATCACGGCGGACTTACTGGAACAATAAGCTTCAGTACCGGGCATGCCACGAATGCCAGCGACGCTACCGATACCCACGAGGGTACCGTGTTTGCGTTCAATCATCGGTTCGATAAAGGCATGGAAGGTCGTCGCCATTGAAAAGACGTTGGTTTGATAGACCTTTTCCATCACGGCCAAGTCTTCGTAATATTGCGTTTTAACGCCGACACTGATACCAGCGTTGGCAACCACAATATCGGCACCGCCGACTTCTTCATCAAATTCGCGAGCCATGGCAATCAATCGATCACGATCGGTCACGTCACAGGCGTAAGCCTTGTGTTGCTCTGCATTGGGGAGCGTTGCGATTAATTCCTTGATCGGGTCTAAACGGCGAGCAACTAACCCTAAAGTTGCCCCACGGGAAGCAAACTCTTTGGCAAGCGCTGCGCCGATACCGCTCGAAGCACCGGTAATAAAAACTTTCATCTTAAATCTCAAACGGGAGAGTGATCGTATTGTCAACAGACTTAAGAGCTTCGCCGAAGCGCTTTTGAATGCGAGATAAAGCTTCTTCGGTGTCACCCTCTAAGCGTAATACAACGACCGGGGTCGTATTGGAGGAACGAGCCAAGGCAAAGCCGTCTTCCCATTCCACACGGATACCGTCAATCTTGATGATATCGGTTGCGTCATCAAAATGCAGCTCTTCTTGCAAGCGTTGCACGAAGCGCTTGTTTTCGCCTTCTGCCATTTCAATGTGCAATTCGGGCGTATTAACGGCCGTCGGAAGGGCTTCCAAAACGTCAGACGGTTTGGCGTGACGAGACAAAATTTCCAAGATACGAGCACCAGCGTACAAGCCGTCATCAAAGCCTGGCCAACGCTCATCATTAAAGAACAAGTGGCCGCTCATTTCGCCAGCAAACGGAGCTTGCGTTTCTTTGAGTTTAGCCTTGACCAAGGAGTGGCCGGTACAACAAATGGTGGGAATGCCACCGTGATTTTTAATCCACGGCACCAAACGACGCGTGCACTTGACATCATAAATAATGCGTTCACCTGGGTGACGTTCAAGAATGTCTGCTGCAAAAAGCATCATTTGACGGTCAGGGTAGATGATTTGGCCAGATTTGGTTACAACGCCTAAACGGTCGCCGTCACCGTCAAAAGCCAAGCCTAACTCAACGTCAGAGGTCTTGACGCATTCAATAAGGTCTTGAAGATTAGCGGGTTTAGACGGATCCGGGTGGTGATTGGGAAAATGACCATCGATATCGGCAAATAATGCCGTGACTTCACAGCCTAAACGCTTAAAGATCTCTACAGCCATGGGGCCGGTGACACCGTTACCACAGTCAATGGCCACCTTCATCGGACGGGCCAATTTGACGTCAGAGAGCACCTTATCCATGTAAGGCGTAACAACATCAATTTCTTCAATGCTGCCTTTTTTCTCACTAGAGGCGATGCCTGCTTCAATGCGTTGACGCAAGGATTGAATGCCTTCGCCAAAAAGCGTTTCCTTAGCCATCATCATCTTTAACCCATTGTATTCAGGCGGGTTATGAGAGCCGGTGACAGCAACGCCAGAACCTGTTCCAGTTAAAACAGTAGCAAAGTACAAAACCGGGGTGGGAGTCAAGCCGATGGACTTAACATTGACGCCTTGATCGGTGATCCCTTGCATTAGGCTTTCGGAGAGTTTAGGGCCGGATAAACGACCGTCACGACCGACACACATCGTGTCAACGCCTTTTTCTTTAGCCAAAGCACCAAGTGCTTGACCAATAGCAAAGGCGGCTTGCGTCGTGAGCGTCTTATCGACTACGCCACGAATGTCATAAGCTTTAAAAATCGAAGCATCAATTTGCATCACAAAACCTCTTATTACTGTTTGCTTTGGCGTTCTTTGCGCTCTTTATCGATGAGCCAGTTAAGAACTTCCATTGATTTCTGACGAGAGCCTGCCAAATGGGGGGCCGTTAAGTATTTACCAGCCACACCGATATAGGGTGTGGCATCTAATTGATAGTCTTGCCAACGTTGAGTAGCTTGTTTAGTGCTCATATTGACCGCAAACGAATTGTAGAGTTTGTCCCATTCGTTCAAGTCAACTTTATTTTGAGTCAACCACGCAGTTAAGCTATCCGAGCTTGTGATCTTTCCTCCCATGATGTCTTGCCAGAAAAGCGGATGAAGGTCTTCTAAGCGGCCTAAGGCATCAAAGGTGAAGTAAACACGGGCTAAGAATTCTGTGGACTCGTCCCAAGCCACCGGGCTGCGCACCAAAGTGACATCGTTAGGGATCTTTTTTGCCCACTCTTCAATCAAAGGAGAGAAACGGAAGCAATGACCGCAGGTGTAGGAGAAAAAGTCAACAACTTCGATTTTCTCCGATGACGAAGGGGCCACGGGCTTAACCAAAATATAGTCTTTGCCTTCAACGGGCTCAGCAGCGATGGCTACAGAACCCATGCAAAGCGCTAATAAACTAAAAATCCAATGACGCATGATCAGTTCTGCGGCTTGTTGCGAACAACCATAGAGTCAAAGCCATTGGCAGAGAGGCGTTGTTGCAACTCATTGGCTTCCTTGGCTGTTTCAAATGGGCCTAACATTACGCGGTAGAGCGTAACACCGGCATCGGTTGATTTAACAACGTCCGCTTCTAAGGCGATAAATGCCAAATCCGTTTGAACCTTTTGCGCATCCTTTTCATTACGGAAAGCCCCCGCTTGGATTCGGTAAACCGTTCCATCGTTTTGAAGCGAATTGGTTTCTTCAGCCAATTGGCCGGAAGTCGGTGCTTCTACCGTTTTAATGTTGGAAAGTGCTTCCTCGGTTGCGGAACGCGTCTTATTGTCATAAAGCGCCGCATTCGGATCCTTGCCATCTAACGCAGAGGCGTCCACAGGTGTGGAGGACTTTTGTACCTTTTCGACAAAGGGAATCGGCGCATTGGTGATAGCCAAGGCAACGATGGCCGATAATGTGCAGCCAAGCGCCGTTCCGATCAAGATACCGGTCCAAAGACCGCCTTTAGAAAAACTGATTGCCATAAGTCACCCTTACATTTTTTCCGGTGCGCAAATGCCGAGTAATGCAAAGCCGTTGCGAAGCACTTGGCGCGTTGCCAATAAAAGCGCCAAGCGAGCATTACGAACATCGTCTTCTTCGACCAAAATACGTTGGGCGTTATAGAAGGCGTGGAAGTCGCCTGCCAAATCTTTCAAATAGAAGCACAAGGAGTGGGGCGCAAAATCCTTAGCAGCCAAAGTCAACACTTCGGGGAACTCACTCAGGCGAGCCATCAAAGCGAAAGCCGTCTTGTCGTTTAAGACGCTCAAGTCAACTGCAGCAGCTTCTTCGATACTCGGGACAGCAAAATTCTTTTCCTTGGCTTGGGCTAAAACCGAGCAAATACGAGCGTGAGCGTATTGGAGGTAATAGACCGGGTTTTCATCCGATTGGGCACGTGCCAAGTCCACATCAAACACAAATTCGCTATCGGCCTTGCGACTAATCAAGAAGAAACGAGCGGCATCTTTACCAACCCAGTCAACGAGGTCGCGCAATGTCACGTAGGAGCCAGAGCGCTTACTCATTTTGACTTCTTTGCCATTCATAACGACCTTGAGCATCTTGTGCAAGACGTAGTCAGGGAAGACTTCCGGAAGATCTAAATTGAGAACCTTGCCAGCGACTTGAACACCAATACGAACACGGGCAACCGTACCGTGGTGGTCAGAGCCTTGAATGTTGATGGCTTTCACAAAGCCACGTTCAAACTTTTTGAGGTGGTAGGCAACATCGGGCACAAAGTACGTGAAGTGACCGTCGCTTTTACGCATTACACGGTCTTTATCGTCACCGAACTTCTTAAAGTCGGTCGTGCGCAACCACAAAGCGCCGTCTTGCTCATAGGTGTAACCGGATTGAATCATGGCGTCAACAGCACGACGAACCAAGCCGTTCGTGTACAGGGAGCTTTCCAAGAAGTAGTTGTCAAAGCTCACGCCCAAGGCTTGGAGGTCACTGTCTTGTTCGTTTTTTAAATAGCCGACAGAGAACACTCGAATGTTGGCTTCGTCATTGACATCGCCAGAAGCTGTGATCGTTTCGCCTTCTCGCGTTGTGATGGTCTTTTGAGCCAAGAAATCCTCGGCAATGTTTCGGATATAGTCGCCTTGATAACCGTTTTCGGGGAATTGAATCGTTTCGCCCAAAATTTCCTTAGCACGGAGTTGGACAGACGTTGTCAACGTTTGGATTTGAACGCCGGCATCGTTGTAGTAGAACTCGCGGCAAACGTTCCAACCTTGACTCTTCATCAAGTTGGACAAAACGTCACCAAGCGCACCTTGACGGGCGTGACCCAAGTGCAAGGGGCCCGTGGGGTTGGCAGAAACGTATTCGATAAGGATGCTTTCACCGTTATGGTCTTGATTTTGACCATACGTTGCGCCTTCTTGGAGAACTTTTTTAACAACAGCCGATTTGGCTTCATCGCTTAATCGCATGTTGATAAAACCGGGGCCGGCAATTTCAAAGGATTGAATTAAAGCGGCCGTTTCGGGATTAGCTTGAAGGGTTTCAACAAGGTTAGTGGCGATTTCGCGAGGGTTCTTCTTTAATGCGCGTGCCATTTGCATGGCGACATTACAAGCCAAGTCACCGTGTTCAGCAACTTTAGGGCGCTCTAAAACAACGTTGATGTCCGTGACACCAAGGGTATTGAGGGCTTGAGTAAAGAGGTCGTGAATTGCCTTTTTTTGTTCAAGTAACATAACGGTTTGTCCAAACGTTTAGTAATTCAATAATGTACAAAACCCTTCTGAGCCGAAAAAACGACGCAGAAGGGATCACAAAACCACTAGTCCTTTTTAAAGGGTACCTTTACGAATTTGAGCGTAAGCCGAGTGGTTGTGAATAGATTCAAAGTTTTCCGCTTCAATGTGGTAGGCCTGAATATGCTCATTGGCATTTAAGGCAACGGCCACATCGCGAATGAGGTCTTCAACGAATTTCGGATTCTCATAGGCGCGTTCTGTGACAAATTTTTCATCGACACGCTTGAGTTGGCTCCAGAGTTCACACGAAGCACTTTCTTCGGCATAACGGATTTGTTGTTCAAGAGAGACCTGTCCGTCGCTGCGCGTTGTAATCGTGATATGAGAGCGTTGATTATGAGCTCCATATCGGGAGATTTCTTTGCTGCAGGGACATAAGCTCGTTACCGGTGCAATGGTCGTTTGCAATACTCGGGTTTGTCCATTGTCGTGACGCACTTCATAACAAACTTGGTAATTCATCAAACTTTCAAGTTTGGAAACCGGTGCGGTTTTCTTCACGAAAAATGGAAATTCAAATTCAATTTTGCCTTCCGTGGCATCTAAATCCGAGAGCATGCGTTGCATCAAGTCAATCAAAGATTGATGGCTAATGGGGGCATTGTGGTTACTCAAAAGACCGAGAAAACGAGACATGTGTGTGCCTTTTTTCTCGGCAGCAAGGCCGACAAACATACCAACCCTGGCAACGGTGTTTTGTACACCGTTGGCCGATTGCACGGACACAGGAAACTCCATTCCGCGCACACCAACATACTCAATGTCGATATTGCGAGGATCTACGCTCGATTGAACGTCAGGTAAATTGTTTTCAATTGATGTTTTCATAAGTGTCTTAATTTTCGCTAAAAAAGCAAAAATTTGCGAACGATTTATGGCGAAAAATCGAAAAATTAAGCAATTAAAAGATGAAATTGTATCCAAGGGTTTTGGGTATTGCTTTCTCAGGAGGGGACAGAATGGATTTTTTTGGATAAATATCAAGTGTTTTTGCTGTATATTCAATGGATAAGAATAGAAACTTTTGCAATGGACAAAACAATATTGCTCCCGCTAAAGTTGATGTTGCAACAAATGACT
>USIM01000009.1 GCA_900554675.1 uncultured Sutterella sp. | reverse complement strand
GAGAGCATGCGTCAGTCTTTGGCATTCTATGAATTGCAAGGCCCTCTTTTTGCTCTCGAATCGGGCGAAAAGGACATGACGTTGTTCGTTGCTGAAAAGAGCGTGATCGAATCCTTTAGTGATAAGTTCATCCAAGTGGATCTTGAGCGCCAAAGTCTCTTTTTCCCGGACTTAAATCGCATCCCCTTGGACATCATTGAAAAGATTGTTCGCGAGTCCGTGACGGCTCGTCGTGCAACCGTTGCCGCTGGTGCAGTTCCCACGCAAGACGATTTGTTAAGCATTTGGGGCAAGACGGCTGAAGACGCAAAAGCGCCGCCTCCGACCGTTCGTATCTCAATGAAGAGCCGCGAAGAAGAAGAGGCCGAGGCCCAAACAAGCGCAGAGAAGTAATTCATCTTCTCATATGAAAAAAGCGAGCGTCTGCTCGCTTTTTCTATGGGTGCGATAGTTTTCGGCGTTTTTCTTACAATGTTTCGCTCCAAACTCGTGGTTTTCGGTATCCTTAACCCATGTCAAACCAAAAATTGAACTCCGTTCATTCTGACAAGCGCCTTACGCGCAATGTCGCATTAGCTCTAGCTTGCAAAATTGCCATTATTGCTTGCCTGGGCTTTTTGTTCTTTGGTTCGGACAATCGCATCTCGGTCAATGATGAGGTCGTTAGCCAACGACTTTTATTGACCGAACAAAACAAGGCGCCCAATCCCAATAACCCCTAAATTCGTTGGGATTTTGCCGGATATTGATCAATCATAAGTCTTTAAAAAAGGACAAAACATGATTTCCTCTGAATTAGTGGATCTTTCGCGTTTGCAGTTTGCATTAACGTCGATGTACCACTTTATCTTCGTTCCGCTAACCTTGGGCTTATCCTTCCTTTTGGTGGTCATGGAAGCTTGCTACCTGATCACCGGTCGCGAGGTCTACAAAGATATGACCAAATTCTGGGGTAAGCTCTTTGGCATTAACTTTGCCTTGGGCGTTGCTACCGGGATTACCATGGAATTCCAATTTGGCACCAACTGGGCCTATTACTCTCACTATGTGGGGGATATTTTCGGGGCTCCGCTTGCCATTGAAGGGCTTATGGCCTTTTTCTTGGAATCGACCTTCATCGGACTTTTTTTCTTTGGTTGGAAGCGTCTAAAGAAAGGAACGCACTTTTTAGTGACCTTCTTCATGGCCATCGGTTCCAACTTGTCCGCCCTCTGGATTTTGATTGCCAACGCCTGGATGCAATATCCCACCGGGTCTTCTTTTAATTTCCAAACGATGCGTATGGAAATGACGGACTTCTTCGCTGTCATCTTAAGTCCTTGGGCACAAGCGAAGTTCGGGCACACGATTTCTGCCGGTTACATGACCGGTGCAGCCTTTGTTTTAGCGATTTCTGCTTGGTACATCCTCAAAGGTCGCGACATGGAATTTGCTAAGCGCTCTTTCCGTTTGGCTGCTACCTTTGGTTTAATCGTTTCCATCTTCACCATTCATTTGGGTGACGAGTCCGGCTACCTTGTCGCTCGCGATCAACCCGCAAAGATGGCTTCAATGGAAGCTGTTTGGGAAACGCACCTGGCTCCTGCTCCGATGACCGTTTTCGGTCTTCCTGATGAAAAGGAACAAATCACACGTGCCAATGTCGAAATTCCCTGGCTTTTCGGCATCATCGCCACACGTTCTTTAGATACTGAAATCATCGGTATCAAAGAGCTTGTTGCTCAAAATAAAGCCCGTATCCAAAACGGTATCGTGGCCTTAGAAACGCTCTCGGCCCTTCGTCGTGATCCCTCTCAACCGGTTTTGCAAGAGCGCTTTAAGCAATATGAAAAGGACTTGGGCTACGGCATGCTTTTGCATAAGTACACCAATGAGCCCAGTCGCGCAACGCCTGAAATGATTGAACAGGCCGCCCTTGATACGATCCCGAATGTCAATATTATGTTTTGGGGGTTCCGTGCCATGGTGGGTTGTGGCTTAGCCCTTCTCTTTATCTTTGGCTTGAGTCTTTACTATTCCTTCAAAGATGTCATTGCCAATCGTACGTGGTTGCTTCGTGCTGCCTTTGTGGCATTGCCCTTACCGTGGATCGCTTGTGAATTGGGTTGGATGGTAGCGGAATACGGTCGTCAACCGTGGAGCATCTATGAAGTCTTACCGGTTCACCTCTCAACGTCAACACTGTCTGTAGCCAGTGTCACTGGTTCTTTGATTGGTTTTGTTTTGCTCTACTCCGCCTTATTGGTTGTAGAAATGTGGTTGATGGTTCGCTTGGTTAAGACCGGCCCCAGTTTGTTGGGCACGGGCCGCTACTACTTTGAACAAAAAGTCAGCGCAGATAAGGAGTAAACACAAATGTTGATCGATTATGAAATTCTCAAACTGATCTGGTGGCTCTTTATCGGTGTACTGCTGGTTGGTTTTGCCGTCATGGACGGTCAAGACATGGGCGTCGGTACCCTTTTACCGTTCTTGGGCAAAACGGATACTGAACGTCGCATCATGATCAATACCGTAGCTCCCCACTGGGACGGCAACCAAGTTTGGTTGTTGACGGGTGGTGGTGCCATCTTTGCCGCATGGCCCTTGGTCTACGCAACGGCCTTCTCCGGCCTTTACTGGGCTTTGTTTATCGTCTTGGCCGCCTTAATCCTGCGCCCTGTTGCGTTTGACTATCGAAGTCGCGTACCTGCTCAAAAGTGGCGTTCCTCTTGGGACTGGGCACTTTTCATCGGAAGCTTTGTGCCTCCCATCATTTTTGGTGTGGCTTTTGGCAATATGCTCCAAGGCGTACCGTTTCACTTTGATGAAACCTTGCGCTCGACCTATACGGGAAGCTTCTGGGCATTGTTAAATCCCTTTGCCCTGCTTTGTGGCGTTGTTTCCATTGCGATGACGGTCTTTCACGGCGCCAACTATCTTTTGCTTCGCACCTCGGGTGAATTACAAGCCCGTGCTCGCAAAGTGGGGATTGTTGCCGGTGCCGTCACGTTGCTCTTATTTGCCATTGGTGGCATTTGGGTTTACTACGGCATCCCGGGTTACATCGCTTCTCACTTGGATCCGGCTGGTGTTGCCAATCCTTTGGCAAAGTCGGTGGTCATGGAAGAAGGCGCTTGGTTTACGAACTTTAGACAATACCCGGCCCTTTATGCCGTGCCTGCTTTAGCCATTATTGCTGCAGGCCTCGGTACTTTGAGCCAATATGTTTGGAAACCTTTGACGGCCGTCATTAGCTCGGCCATCAGCATCCTTTGCATTGTGCTCACGCCCTTAATTGCAATGTTCCCGTTCGTGTTGCCTTCTTCGAGTCACTTAGTATCGTCTTTGACGATTTGGGACTGCACAAGCTCACAACTCACCTTACAAGTGATGTTTATTGTGACGTTGATTTTCTTACCCTTGGTGCTCATCTACACAAGCTGGGCCTATAAGGTCATGAGTGGCAAATTGACGGTTCAATACATTAAAGAAAACGACAAGACGCTCTACTAAGAGGAGAAATGCATGTTTTACATTTACTGGTTTGTCGGTCTGATGTTAGCCATCGTCGCAAGTGTCATGATGGCCTCTCACTATGAATTCACTCATAGTGAAGAAAAACACGACAAGTAATGAAAGGGATTAGTATCTTTTTCGCTCGTTTTATTTCCATCGTGGCGGCCATTGCCGTCACGGTGGGGGTAACGCTTTACCCTCGAGCTATTGCCCTTGATATGCACTCGGTTCCCCACGGATGGCTTGTTTGCTTATTGATGGGAATGAGCGCCGCTTACGTTTACGGGTTTGGGTTCGTTCCCCAACACCCAGTTCTCAAAATTATCTTTTCTCCAATCGTGGCATGGCCTTTGATTGCGATCGGCACGATTCAAATTTTCTTCTAACCGATCAATCTCGACGCAAAAGCCAATGAAGCTGAATTTGCGCCGTATTGACGCTATCGGAAATCCACACCACTCCGTCTTGCACCGTAACCGATAATTGCATTGTGCGACTCATGAGTTTGGCAAGTGTTGCCACTTCATGATCCAACACCTTAGCAACAGACAGTTTGGCAACCTTGCGCATATCGCTCATATTTTGTTGCCACCAAGGCTCTAAACGGTCTTCTCCGTAGGCCACGACAATGACTTCATCGCTACGACCGGCGGACTTTCGGATTTGCTTGATATCGGGCACGCCCACTTCAATCCAGCGAGCAACACGCCCCGTGTCATCAATCTCCCAAAGAGCGGGCTCACCTTCCGTTGAAAGGCCGCGCCCAAACTCCAAGCGCATATCGGTTTCACCCACAAAAAGACAAAAGGTCAATAAGCGCACTGCCAATCGCTCTTCCGTTTCCGAAGGATGACGAGCAAGCGTGCACAAGTGACTGCCGTAGTAACTACGGTCAATGTCCGAGATATCGATGGATGCTTTATAAATGGTTGCGCCAAGAGCCATGAGAGAAAATTCCTTTAAATCCGTCGCTATATTAGTCGCTTACTAAAACAAAAGCCAGATTCCCCTTTCGAAGAACCTGGCTACGATTAAGCCGTCCGACTTAATTTAGGTGCAATTAGAAGCGATATTGCATTTGAACGCCAACCATGTAGCAGTCCAACTTGTCGTATTCGCCAACCTTAGAACCACCAACGTCGTCGTAGAGATCCTTATCACCAACACCCTTCAAGTAGGCAGCCCCAACGTCAAATTGCAAATCGTCACTGTACTTATAGGTAGAACCAACAGTCAACCAGAGACGATCCGTATCCGGAATAGCAGCCATTCGCGTGGATTGATCTTGGATCGGGTCCTTTTCATAAGCGATGCCACCACGAACCGTCCAACTATTGTTCAACTTATAGTCTGCGCCAACAGAGAAGAGCCACGTATCTTCCCAATTATTCTCAACATTAATCTCCTTAAGAGTCATCCCCATTGATCCCAAGGCAGCATCAATTGCTTCAGGATAACGAGAGTTCTTCAAAGTCAATGTTTCGAAATTTGACCACTTTGCCCAACGAACTAAACCAGAAAGACGCAAGTCATCAGTAGCCTCCCAAGTACCCGTCAACATAACTGTATCAGGGGTTTTGATGGTTACGTCTGAGTTCATAACAAATGCTACATTCCCGAGCGCAGGAATATCAACATCCGTCGTACCAGAGGCCTCATGTTCAATCGCAGAACGATAAGACAAACCTAAACGGACCTTATCAGTTGGGCTAACCATAACGCCAAAGTTATACCCCCAGTCCCAGCTATCTCCCTCAACGGCACCTCGAGCTAAGCCGTGAGCCATGGACATACCCAATTCAGCCTTTGCATATTGAACAGAAATACCACCACCAAAGCTGATGAAATCATTTACCCTATAGGCAAAACTGGGATTCATATCAAACGTATAAATCTTGGAATCCGTACCACGATCACCGAAAGCCCAATCTTCGTCATATTGCGTACCCATACCAAACGGAACCGTCATGGCAAAGCCCAACCACAATTGGTCGTTAACTTGACGCGTGATGTAACCGGCCGGAATCATTTGACCTTTCAAACGACCGTTTTCTTCAACACCTGCATAATCACCCTTACCCTTGAACGGAGCGTCAACAGCAATCCAAACACCACCGGCTTGCATTTGAACGCCCGGCAACAAAGTCATACCAGCAGGGTTGTAGTGAACAGCTGACAAGTCGTCACCCACGATACCGGCACCGGCGTAAGCACGACCGAGACCCAAAGAAGATTGTTCCGTTAATTGGAAACCGGCTGCAAAAGCAGCAGACGTAGCAGCGGCAGCAGCGGTCAACACTAAACCAGCAGCGCTCTTTTTGATCAAAGACATTTGACTCTCTCCAAGAGAAAATAAGAATTAAGCTATGGTGCAATGATGCGTCTTTGCTTTGCAATCAATGCACTAAATGAAAAACTTTATGCATTTTGCTGATTTTCAATAGCTAAAAACGACTTCAAAATTAAGTAGAAACCCTAATACTAACCTGAATAGCCTAATCTACTTGCGAAAAAACTCCACCAAATGGTGGAGTTCAGACTGTTGACAAACCCAAAAATTAAGGGTTTTCCGAGGGACCTAAATCAGGTCCCTTTCGTTTTTCAGCCTAACAACTTCATTTGACACTTTAACTTATTGATTTGTATGATTATTCCAATACTTATGGGTGGAGTAATTTATGCTAATCCCTCATACACCTCAATTCAAGTTTCAAATGTGTCTTCTCGAGGACCTCGTCCCTCAAGATCACCTCTTACGTCTCGTTGATCAGTACATTGATTTCACTTTCATCAAAAAACTGACCTACCATTTGTATTGCCACGATAATGGTCGACCTGCCATTGACCCAGTCGTTCTGTTTAAGATGCTTTTTGTAGGCTATATCTACGGCATTCGTAGTGAGCGACGTTTAGTCGAAGAATTTCAAGTCAATTTGGCTTACCGTTGGTTTATTGGTTACGACCTTGACGATCCTATTCCTAACCACTCCACCTTCAGTCAAAACAGACGTCGTCGTTTTAGCAAAAATGCTGAGTTGGAACAAGAGATTTTCGATCAGATTGTTGAGCAGGCCGTTGAGCACGGGCTAATCGACGGGCACTTTCTCTACACCGATAGTACCCATATCAAAGCCAATGCCAATAAGCGCAAGTTCCAACCCGTGCAAGTCAAAGACAAGCCAATGGAGTATCTCAAAGAGTTGCAGCAAGACATTGATCAGCAACGTCAAGAGATTGGAAAAGAACCTTTTAACCGCGATGATGACGATCCTTCTTCGGGTACACCTTCTCAAGGTAAAGAGCATGAAGTCAAACAAAGTACGACTGATCCGGAATCGGGTTTTATGACACGTGACGGTAAACCACAAGGTTTCTTTTATCTCGATCACCGTACGGTTGATGGCTGTCACAACCTGATAGTTGATTGCCATGTTACTGCCGCTAATATCAACGATGCCCGACCTTATCCGAGTCG
Source organism: uncultured Sutterella sp. (assembly GCA_900554675.1). Taxonomy (GTDB): domain Bacteria; phylum Pseudomonadota; class Gammaproteobacteria; order Burkholderiales; family Burkholderiaceae_F; genus Aphodousia. Next base: position 5,030 of record USIM01000009.1, on the reverse strand, counting down.
ATTAAAAAGGATATGAGATCGGTTTAATTTTGACACTTGGTGCGTCGGTGTCGACGCTGGCTATAAGACCGCTTACATTGCAAAGTTCTTACGAGATCATCGAATTTATGGTGTGGCAGGGTATCGCCGTAAACCTCATCCCAATAAAAACATGTTCTACCCGAGAGAGTTTAAGTACGATGCTCAGCACGATATTTACGTATGTCCATTTAACAAAGTTTTGACGTTAAAGACCGTGGATCGTCGAGGCTATCGCCAATATAAAACGGACGTCAAACATTGTGAATCCTGTCCATTAAAACAAAGGTGTACGCGCAGTAAACAGAAAATTATTCATCGTCACATTTGGCAGGACTATGTTGATGAGCTTGATGCTCATCGGCTAACGCCTCAAGGAAAGAAGATCTACAAACGACGTAAGGAAACGGTTGAGAGAAGTTTTGCCGATAGCAAAGAAATGCATGGCTTGCGGTATACACGTTTTCGCAGTTTGGCCAAAGTGAGAGGTCAGTGCTTACTGGTAGCAGCTTGTCAGAACATGAAGAAAATCTCGCTTGTACTGCACAAACAAGAGAAAGTGTTTGGTACTAAGACGAGCGCTGATCCGGAGCCGGATCGACAGGAAATGGTTTTATTGCGCTTTTAAGCCCTATTTTCAGGGATTGCAGAGAGCTTTTTCTGAAACGACTTTTTAGAGAAATTTTCTCTGTTTTTCGTTACGATTACTCGATGAGCTAATTTAAGGAAAAAATTAACCCAGATTTCGTGAAAAACCTGGGTTAGTCAACAGTCTGAAAACTCCACCAAATGGTGGAGTTTTTCGAGGTTTGATCCTTATTTGATCGTTAATCGGAGAAAACCGGTCGGTATTGACGCAAGCGCATCCAACCAAAAATAATGCGGTAAGCGACCCAAATACTCAGCACTAAAAAGCCGCCTAACCAAATAAGAGGACCGACCAAAAAGGGCGTCAATACGACACCTGCGATCATCACCAACCCCGTCCAAGCCATGCCATACCAAAAGGTACGAATTTGCCATGAAAAGTGAGATTCTAAAAAGGTTCCGCGAGCATCGGGTGCCTTCACATAATTGAGCACCACAGCCGCAATGGAGGGCCAACCAAACAAAAAGGCGGAGATAATGGTTGCACCCGTCATCAATCCGATCACAATGCTCAAACCATGAAGCACATAGACCAATTGAGTAATGAACAACAAACTATTGTTGGAACCATTTGGGTTTTGTTGAGGAACGATATCTGACATTATTTTTCGGCCTTAAAAAACAAAAACATCCATGTAACAAAGGTAGCACAAAAGTGCACCAATCGTGCAAAATATACCCAACGTTTTGTAAGTCTTTTTAAGGAAGCAGTCCCGTGAGAATTTTGTTAGTCGAAGACGATCCTATGATCGGAGAAGGCGTTGTTGACGGCTTAAGCGATGAAGGCTACGCCGTGGATTGGGTTCAAGACGGCAACTCCGCCCTCTTGGCATTGCGAACGACAGAATTTTCTCTTGTTGTTTTGGATCTGGGATTGCCCGGTAAAGACGGCATTCGTGTCTTGCAAGAACTTCGTGCAGACCATAACCTCACGCCTGTTTTGGTCACAACCGCTCGTGATACCGTGGAAGATCGCGTGAAGGGGCTTGACGCCGGTGCTGATGACTATCTCATTAAACCCTTTGACTTAGACGAGCTTTTTGCCCGTGTCAGAGCACTTTTGCGTCGTTCTGCTGGTCGAGCCACGCCCTCCATTGAGCGAGGTCGCCTACAAATTAAACCGGCCACGCATGAAGTCATTTATGACGGCAACCAAGTGCTTTTATCCGGCAAAGAATTTGCCCTTTTATTGGCCTTAGCCGAACGCCCGGGTCTCGTTCTCTCTCGAGCTCAATTGGAAGAGCGCCTCTACAGCTGGGACACGTCTGTGGGCAGTAACGCCATCGAAGTGCATATTCACCACCTTCGCAAAAAACTCAGCGAAGACGCCATTAAGACGGTTCGTGGCGTAGGTTACATTCTTGAGGCCTAATCATGTATTCCATTCGTGATCGACTCTTATGGACGTTTTGTGTTTGTCTGGTATTGGCTGGCATTGCTGCCACCTACATGACATTTACTTCAGCTCGTTCTGAGGTCAATCGCTTTTTGGATATTGAACTGCGCCAAATCGCACTTTCCGTTGGCTCTAACAAAGATTGGGCGGCCTACCCCTTACGAATCAATCAAGCCACTGATAACCCCGTGGTTATTCAGATTCATAACGAGAAAACCAATCAAATTAAATTTTCCGAAGGTTTGAACGAACCCCTTCCTGTGCCGCAAAACTCTGGCTATGCCAATATTTTGCATGAAGGAACGGCCTGGCGAGCCTATGTTCATCACATCAGTAATGAACTCTCTGTGATTACTGCGCAACCGGCCAGCGTTCGGGTTAAATTGGCCTTTACAACAGCTCTGCACATCCTTCAGCCGTTGATTCTTTTATTGCCGTTTCTTGCGATTGCCATTTGGTTATTGGTAACGCAAGGCCTGGCAACACTTAACCGCACGGCCAAAATCGTTGCGACGCGCTCCCCCACTTCGCTTGAACCCATTCCGACGCAAGGGCTTCCCAACGAAGTTTTAAAACTCGTCGAAGCTCTCAACGAACTCTTAGCTCGCCTCAATGAGAGCCTGGAAATTCAAAAGCGCTTTGCTTCTGACGCCGCACACGAGCTCCGCACTCCCCTGACGGCACTCAAACTTCAGGTGCAATTAGCTGAACGCGCAAAAACGCCCGAAGCCCAACAAAAGGCATTCTCTCGATTGCATGCCGGTATTGATCGAGCTACGGGTTTAGTGCAACAGCTTTTAACTGTTGCCCGATTGGATCCTGACGCTCACTCCAAGCCGTTTGTCAACGTGGACGTTGAGCATATTTTGCGAAGCGTTTCCGAGGAATTAATGGTTTTGGCCCACCAAAAAGACATTCAAATTGAGGTTGATGCTAAGGTAACAACCGTTTCCGGTATTGAAGACGTTTTGAAGTTATTGCTAATTAATCTTTGCGACAATGCGATTCGTTACACTCAAGCTCAAGGGCGCATCGTTTTAAGTGCCAAGGAAGAAAACAATCAAGTCATTATTGCCGTGAGTGACAATGGTCCTGGTATTGCCCCTGAAGAGCGAGAACGAATTTTTGATCGCTTCTATCGATCGCTGGGTACCAAAACACAAGGTAACGGTTTGGGATTGGCCATTGTCAAAAGAGCGGTCGAGCTTCACCACGGTACAATCCGTGTGACCGAGGGCCTTGATGGACAGGGAACATCCATGCAGATCACCCTTCCTTCAATCGAAAAATAGCTTTGTTACAAATTAAGGAGTACCGAAACAACCCGCAAAACAAAAGTGAACAGATTTTCGTTATTGTTTCGGTATTAACGTTACAGTTTTCTCGATTATTTTCGGAGATAGGAATTCATGATGAAAAGTCGTGCCTTTAAGTCGGCTGCCTTAGTGGTTGCCATGGCAGCTGCATTTAGTGTGACAAGCGTAGCAAACGCTCAAGTTAGTTCGTTATTCTCTAGCGATAGCTCTCAAACCCAAGCCTCTTTGCCGGATTTCACCAAACTCGTTGAAGAAAACGGCAAGGGCGTGGTGAATATCTCAACGATTCGCAATGCTCGCACTCAAACCGTTCAAAATCCGCTTCCGGAATTGTTGGATAAGCGCACGGAAGAACTCTTCCGTCGTTTTGGCTTCCCCATCATTCCGTTCGGTCCCCAAGAACAACGTATCCCTGAGCAACGCGGTACGGGTTCCGGTTTTATTGTTTCCTCTGACGGCTACATCTTAACGAACTGCCACGTTGTTGAAGGCGCTGACGAATTGCGAGTTCGTCTCACGGACAATCGCGAATTCCCCGGCAAAGTCATTGGTTTAGACAAAAAGACGGACATCGCTGTTGTCAAAATTGAAGCCAAAGACTTGCCCGTTTTGAAGATGGGTTCTTCTGAAAACTTGAAGGTGGGTGAATGGGTCGCCGCCATCGGCTCTCCTTTCGGTTTGGATAACACCGTTACGGCCGGTATCGTCAGCGCAAAGGCTCGTGCCATCGGCGCAACGGCGTCCAACGGACAGGCTGCGAATATCCAGTCCTTCATCCAGACGGATGCTGCCATCAATCAGGGCAACAGTGGCGGTGCGCTGGTTAATGCAAGAGGTGAGCTGGTAGGTATCAACGCCATGTTGTATTCACCGACAGGTGCATACTCCGGCTACGGCTTTGCAATCCCCACCAGCATCATGACGAAAGTTGTAGCGGACTTGAAGCAGTTCGGTACGGTACAGCGTGCTTTGCTGGGTATTACCGGTACTACGCTGGGTACAGACCTGCAAATGGACGAAAGACTGGCTGAGGAGATGAAGAAGAAAGCCGATGAACTCGGTGTGAAAGAAGGCGTCCTGATCGCCGAAGTCGTAGAGGGTGGTTCTGCCGCCGGCGTATTGAAGTCAGATGACGTTATCATCGGTATCGACGGTAAGAAAGTGCATAAATTCACTGATTTGCAGGAAGCTTTGGCCAAGCATCGTCCGGGCGACAAGGTGAAGGTAAAAGTAATCCGTGATAAGAAAGAGAAAGAATTTGAGTTGACTCTGAAAAACTCTCAGGGCAATACGAAAGTTGTGAAAGACGCCGGAATGGAACTTCTGGGCGCAGCCTTCAAGCCTGTATCTTCCGAATTGAAGAGACAACTTAACTTGGGTTACGGTTTGGAAGTAACCGGAGTGTCCAACGGTAAAATGGCAGATGCCGGTATCCGTAAGGGATTCATCATCCTCAAGGCGAACAATGTACAGATGAAGTCGGTAGAGGATCTGGAGCAGGTACTGAAAGCTGCCGCCCAATCTCCCCAACAAGTGTTGTTTATCACCGGTATGTTCCCGTCGGGCAAGCGTGCAAGCTACGCTGTGGATTTAACTCAAGAGTGACAAAAGCAGGCAGATAGGTAAGAAGATTGTAATATTAGCTAACAATA
>USIM01000008.1 GCA_900554675.1 uncultured Sutterella sp. | reverse complement strand
GGATTTGGGTTACACCAAAGAAGAGGTCGCAGCCGTAAGCAAGGTTTTCGGGGTCGTTATGACGCTTTTGGGCGCTTTTATCGGTGGGATTATCACCATGCGATTGGGCGTCTTGAAAACCTTATTTTTAGGGGGATTTTTGTCGGCCTTAACCAATGTTTTGTTTTCTTGGTTGGCGACACAAGGTCATCATGTCCCGTTTTTAATTCTGACAGTAAGTGCCGATAATTTGGCCGCTGGCATCGCATCGGTTGCGTTCTTAGCTTATCTCTCGGGATTGACAAATGTTGCCTATACAGCAACGCAGTACGCACTCTTTAGTTCAGTGATGTTGCTCTTACCGAAGTTCTTAGCTGGCTTCTCCGGCTTTGTTGTGGAGGCGATCGGATACAGTCAATTCTTTATCGCGACCGCCTTATTGGGAGTGCCGGTACTCGTATTAATTGCAGTGATTGCGAAGTTAAACCGCTCTACTTCCGCCTCTGATCATTAGTGGCGTGCCTGAGCGCGGCGAAACGGAGCTTTCGTGCGTTGTGTCTTTGGTTTAAAGCCACGAGTAATTGCGGCGACTTCTGCTACGCTAGTGGCTAAATCGGCAATCGCATCATCGAGATCTTCTAGGGGGGATTCAGAGAGTAACTCTAAACGGATTTCTTCAAAATCCCCCATTAAATCTTGAGGTAAGTGACGCCAAACACCCACGAGGGCACTGGCAAGGGCTTCGTTGTCGGTATCAAGAAGACCGGGCCAAGTTTGGGCAGTTGTTAAAAAGCCACTTGCAAAAGGTTCAAGAGCAACGATACTGTCTTCGCCAGTTAAGAGATTGCCATTTTCGTCTTCGGGGTCAAAAACAATCGGATCTAAAGGTTTGCAAGCACTCAATGTGTGCCCGATTTCTCGATAGCGACGGTACACAAGCAATTCCAGACGATCCTGACTTTCTTGCGGTAGAAGAGTTTGATGCTCTTCGCTTGCGCTAAAAATCATGGGCATCCACTCGGAGGGGCTAACCTCTTGGGGTAAAAGATGCAGAGCGGTTAAAAAACCATCCGCTTCAGCGGCATCCATTGCCATGTTTTCTTCATTCAATTGTGCCAAGAGCTCATCAAGTTCGACAAATTCGTCATCAAAAAGAGGTTGGTCAAAGATTTTTTGAGTCATTTTAAGCTCCAAGCAGTTCAATGGTACTATTATATTCACTTGGGGAATTTTGAATATGTTTCTTTAATTCCCGTTATTTTGTCATTAAATGGTGATATTTTTCTTTATTCTGTTGGAGATGATATGAGCGCAGTTTTGGTTTTCGGTTCGAAGGCAGCCGGTGAAGTGGTGATGTTGCGCCAACACGTGGAGCCTATTTTTAAAAGTTTAGGACGTCCGTTGCATGACAATGGGGCAATCTTAGGAGAAGATTTGCCAGAAGTTATTCGTGAGTTGGAAATGTTGCTAGAGTCAGGAATGGAAATGGAAGATAAAAAAGATGAACCCGTTAACGAATTAGAAGAGCAAGAGGACGAAAAAGCCGAACGCAATGCGGACACCATTTCGCTGAAAAAGCGTTTTTATCCACTTTTGGATTTGATGCGAAAGGCCCAAGCCAAAGGCGAAGCTTTGCATTGGCGCCCTCTTTGAGAGGACTAACTTCTCCAGAAAGCTTTCGTAAAGAGAACAAATACGGAGAATAGTTCCAGACGGCCAACAAACATACAGAAGGAGCCAACCCAAAGGTGAGTGGGGTTGCAAGCGGCGTAGTTGCTAGCAGGGCCGACGTTTCCAAGACCAGGTCCGGTATTGGAAATACAGGCAATTACTGTGGAGACGGCTTCAGTAAAGCCGACGCCTGAGAGCAAAATGACGAAGGTGGCAGAGACCATCACTATCAGATGCAATGCAAAGAAGGCATAGACCGTGTTGGCCAATTGCTCTGGAATAGGAGTGCTACCAACCTTCAAAGGTAAATAATCACGGGGGCGGAGTAAAGTATCTAAGGTAAGAAGTCCGCGCTTAACCAAAACCAAAACTCGGATCATCTTGACACCACCACCGGTAGAACCAGAGCAAGACGCAAACAGACTGATAAAGAGTAAGATGAAGGCCAAAGAGCAAGGCCATGCGCTGTAGTCCGTTGTACTATAACCGGTAGTGCTGAAGATGGACGCAACGTGAAAGACGGAGTAGCGCAAAGTGGCTTCCCATGTAGGATACGTGTGGTGAAGCGTCAAGATGCTAAAGACCAATGCAGTCCCAAAGCCCAAAATAAGAAGCCAAGCTCGAGCTTCCACGTCTGTGAAATAACTCCATACAGAACGTTGACGCCAAGCAGTAAAGTGCAAAGAAAAATTAAAACCTGAGAAAACGCAGAAAATGACGGTAACCATCTCAATCGGTAAGGAGTTGAAAACTCCAACACTTTGGTCATAAGGGGCAATACCACTTAGACTCATGGTCGTAAACGTGAATAAGACTGCATCATCCCAGCTCATGCCGGCCCAACGATACGCAATAGCGCAACAAATTGATGCCAAAATATAGATGCTGTAGAGGGCTTTTGCGGTATCGGCAATTCTCGGAGTAAGCTTGGTCTCTTTAAAAAGGTTCGTGTTTTCGGCTTTAAAGATTTGGGTGCCACCCACTCCTAAAAGTGGCAAAATAGCCACTGCTAACACAATGATCCCCATCCCGCCTAACCAAGATAATAAGCTTCGCCAATAGTTAATGGATAAGGGAAGGTTTTCTAAACCCACTAAAGCAGTCGCTCCAGTTGTCGTGAGGCAGGAGATTGTTTCAAAGAAAATTCGATGATATGAAATCTCAGGCAAGAGTAATACAAACGGAATGGAGCTAAATAGCGCAACACTTAGCCAACAAAGGGTGACTAGTAAAAAACCGTCTCTTGTTTCAAGTTCGCGACGAAAGCGTCGTGTTAATAGCCAAAAAGCTCCGCCGCTTCCGATGCAGATCAGGCTAGAAATGCCAAAGTTATAAATGGTGTTTTCATTCTCACGATAGCCGATAGCGATAGGCAACAACATCGCAAGGCCCGTGAACACAATGAGGGGGCCAAGGACATTGAGAACCGGCAAAATTTGTCGTTTGATTGAATACAACATTTTTTGTTAGAAGAACCCAACGTCAACGGCAAAGAGTTGCTCGATGCGGGGAATCATCTTCTTGTTCGGAATAAATAGGATTAAATGGTCTTCAGCGGCAACAACCAAATCGGGCTCCGCCATTAAAATTTGAGCCTCATCGCCTTCACCACGCACCAAAGCACCTACGGAAACACCTTGCGGGAAGGATATTTCGCTTAAAGCCTTACCAACAACTTTGGAACTGCGCTTGGAGCCGTGAGCAACAATTTCGAGAGCTTCTGAGCTACCTCTGTAAAGTTCCTGTGCATTAACAACGTCACCGTAACGAATATGGCGCAACAATTCCCCAAGAGAAGCTTGAGTCGGTGAAACCATAACGTCGATGTCGGTGCCTTGAACAAGGTCCGAGTAAGCTTGGTTTTCCAAGAGCACGATCACGCGCTTTGCTCCTAAGCGTTTCGCTAAAAGAGCTGACATGATATTGGCTTCATCATTTGAAGAGAGTGCTAGTACGACGTCAGCTTGACCTACCCCTTCTTGAGAGAGGGCTGCGGTGTCATTAGCCTTGACTTCAGAGACCGTGACGCGGTTACTGGCATAGCGCTTGGATAAGGCTTGGGCAGACTCTTTTGTGGGTTCGAAAATCTTGATGTTGCGTTTTGAACGGGCAGGTTCCAGCTCTTCTGTCACCAAGCCAGATAAAGAATCGCCATTGAGTAAAACAATGGACTGAGCAGTTTCGTAAGGGCTCAGCGCCTCAATAACTTTACTTGCACAAGAAGAGGCCGTCAGCACGGTAATTTCATCACCGGATTCAATGACTGTTTCTGAGCGACAATCCAAGCGATGCTTACGTCGGAAAATTGAAACGAAGCGAACTTGAGCGTCAGGCAATTGAATAAAAATTTCACGTAACGGACGACCGACAAGCGAGGCGCCAGCGGTGGCACGGACCGTAAAAAGCGTCAGCAGTCCATCGGCAAAGCTGAGAACTTGTTGGGCAGCAGGGAAGGCAATCAACTTACACAAGTGAGTTGCGATGGCTTGTTCTGGCCAAATGATGCTGGTTGCTCTAAAGCCCTCTTCACCGAGAATTCTGGGGTAATAACGTAGTTCGCTATTTCTAACGCGAGCGATTCGCATCGGAATATTAAAGAGCTGAGCCGCTAGCGTACAAGCGACCAAGTTTGTTTCGTCGCTTGCGGTAACCGCAATCAATAAGTCAGCGTCCATAGCGCCAGCACTACTGAGAACTGACGGCGAACAGGCATCGCCCACAATCCCCAATAGGTCAAAGCGGTCTTGAAGCATTTGAATACGCTCTTGGGATGTGTCAACAACGGTAATGTCATTGGCATCACTCACAAGGCTTTCAGCAACCGATCGACCGACTCGTCCAGCGCCAAGAATGAGAATTTTCATATAAAAATCGTTTATAGCCAAAGAGGCTGTACAAATTGGTCAAGAAAACAACGCAGTGTTTTAATGAGTATCGTCCTTGGACCAATCGATACCTAATTGACGAAGTTTTCGGTATAAGTGAGTTCTTTCGAGTTGCGCTTTTGCAGCAACTTTCGTCATGCTGTAACTTTCTTGCTCTAGCAGGTTCAAGAAATACGCACGTTCAAACTGATCCCTCGCTTCTCTTAATGGTAAAGAAAAATCAATTTGACTGCTCAATACATCATCCTTAGTCGCTTCAGCATTGGTTTCGGGTGATTTTTTTGCGGGAGTTGCATATTGGTTGGAGCCTAACAATGCACTGGTTTGACGTGCAGCAAGAGCGGAATGCAACGTATCAATCAAGGTTTTAATTGACGTCGGCTTTTCAAGAAATGTGAAAGCTCCAAATTTCGTTGCTTCTACTGCCATGTCAATGTTGGCATGGCCGGACATCATGACGATTGGGCATGGCAAAGGCCCTTGTGAAGCCCATTCCTTCAATAAGGAAATGCCATCAGTATCGGGCATCCAGATGTCCAATAAGATGGCATCGGGATTGCAAATTTTAACGGCCCTGCGGGCTTCGGCGCTATTGGCAGCAAGCGTGACGGAGTAGCCCTCATCGGAGAGAATTTCGCTGAAAAGTTCGCGAATACCAACTTCGTCATCAATAACTAATACGTTTGCCATGTAATAAAACTTAGGGCTAAAGAAAAAACAAGGGGTTACAAAGTAAATCCGATGGTAACTATAGCACCTTTTGGCTCATCACCAACATCGGAAATATGATTGCTTAAGCGAACATAGCCATTATGTTCTTCAATAATTTTCTTAACCATCGGAAGCCCCAATCCTGTTCCGGTCGGTTTTGTTGTAACGTAAGGCTCGAAGGCCTGATTCAATATGGTAGGAGGAAAGCCCGGACCATTATCTTCAAAGATAAAAAGAACCTCATCTTTTTCCTTTTCCCGGATGAGCTTGGTTGTCATTGTGACATGGCAATTTCGGGAAGTTTGTGTGGCTTCTTTAGCATTTGAGAAAAGGTTGTGCAAAACCTGAAGTAATTGTGCTCGGTCGGCCTGAATTTCAGGCAATTTGGCATCGAGGTTTAGCGTAACGTCAACATCGGCTTGAGAATACAAGGTCGCCACATCATCAATTAGGGCGTTTAAGTTCAACGGCTTAAGCGTTGGTTTTGCAAGTTTTGCATAATCTCGGAAATCGTTAACCATCTGTTTAATGGAGGACACTTGTTCCACGATGGTATGTGTGTAGCGATCCAATAAAACAATATCTTCTTCTGGCAGGTGCTTTGAGAGCTTGATTTGCATTCGTTCCGCAGCCAGTTGGATGGGGGTGAGCGGATTTTTAATTTCGTGAGCCATTCGACGGGCAACTTCGCCCCAAGCAATCACCTTTTGTGCAGCAATTGCTTGCGTCATATCATCAATCACAATCAAGTAACCGGGATGATCGTCGAGCGGAACAGAAGAACTACGAACGTATAGGGATAACGGAGTGTTTTTCCCTTCGGGAGTTAGCGTGACATCTTCTTGTTTGATACTACGAGAATTTTCCTTAAGCATCGGTACGATAATTTGGAATAAGTCCGGATAGGCGAACTCCAATTTCACACCAATTTGCAAAATACTGTTACCTAAAATTTTGACAGCACCCATATTGGCAGTTTTGATTCGCTTCTCATGGTCAAGAACGATAATGCCCGTGGAAATATTTTCCAAAATGCGTTCGCGGAAAATATTGGATTGTTCCAATCTTTCTCTTCTTGACTCTAGCTTACCGAGAGCATCGTTGACTTCACGAACCATGATGTTAAATGTACGCGTAAGCTCATTAATTTCATCTGCACCACTAAATTCTTGAATGGGTTGATAGTGACCGCCGGTCACGCGTCGAGTCCCTTCTGCTAATTGGCGAATTGGAGCCGTCCAACGTTGTGAGAGGATAAAAGCTCCCAAAACAGAAAATAGAGATACCAATGTTAAGGTAAGGACAAGAGAAAAGTGGAAAATTTGTTGAAGACCGTCTCTTGAAACAATGATTTGTTGGTAGTCTCGAAGGCCTTGAACAATGGTCGAAATATTGTCTGCGACAGGTTCATTAATAACCTGTCGAATTTGAAGAAAGAGACCGTCAGGCAAGGCATGAGTCGAGACAGGAACAATGGTTCGAATGGCTAACTTGCCTTGGTGTTCACCTTCCTCTAATGGGTCACCATTAACAGAGGCAAAATAGCCTTGACGCTGTGCTGTATGAATATCTTGTGGGGAGACGATTAAATCCACGGCTTGCTCTTCATCGGCGGTGTGAACGATCACTTGACCTTCCGAGTCCAGTAACTGCAATGTGGCCGAGTTGGTGAAGTCCTTAGTACGGGCCAACTCATTGGTCATTGCGACAAGGGAAGAATTATTGAGTCGATCAGCAATGGTTTGAGCCGTGATGATTTGATCGGCTTGAAGGCGCTGTAGCGTCTCTTGAGAGAGGGTCACACCGGCTTCCAATGCTCTTTCAACCCGTGAGTCAACGCCCGTATCAAATGCTTGCGATAGTAGGTAGTTTGATGAAAAGTAAATAAGTAGCGCCGGTAAAAAAGTGATGACAGAAATGGTAGCTACAAATTGCACCAACATTCGAGAACCGAACTTTTTCTGACGATATCTCGTAAAGAGTTTTGATATGAGCGAGATAAGAATCGTCAACAAAATCAAAACAACAAAGATATTGATGACGAAAAAAAGTGGGAAATAGGGGGCAAGCGTGGGCGTCGAAACACTAACCGTTGTCAAAAAGAGGAGGACAACAGCAGAGATGGCAAGAACAATACTTGCGCCGTAGCGAAGCAGTGCCCTCATGTGCTACTCCTTATTATCCGGAGCGACCGCTCGGTGCTCAATGGAAACGGCTTGCCAGCCCGAATCTAAGTTCCAATCTGCATCGCCAATGCCGACCATCATCGGTAACGGAAGTTGTTCAACGTCAAGACGCATACGAACTTCTGCTTCATAAGAAGAGGGTTCGTTAAGATGCGTTCGATCAGAAACTTGCCAATTGTGAACGGCTTTTAGTACCGAAAGAGCATCCTTTAGACTGTCAAACGATTGAGATAAACCGCCACGAGAGAGACGATATTGACGTGTAAGCGGACTGTAGGACAACCGAGACATGAAACTTGCGTCATCAATAGACTTATCCACCCAATACCAGCGGTGGCGCTCCAATCGGAATTCAGTGATGAAGTACAAGGGAATCCCTCGGGTAAGCGTATCCTCAATGTTTCTTGAGGGGTCGAACTCAACATCCAAATTGAGGTATAGACCGGGAGTGTCACCATCCTTGGCTCTATTGAGGGAGGCGTTCATGATGGCAATATCCTCTGCCCAAGCAGAACCCACCATGCTCAGACCGATGATCAGAGCAAGGAGCGGGCGCAATAGGCTTGAGCAGTATTGCATCATGCGACATCCTTTTTACTTAAAAGGGCATAGAAGAAGCCGTCATGGACAAGAGGTAATCCTTGAGCGGATTCTTTTTCTGTCGGAATCAGGCGCAACATCTCTTCTCCGTTAAAGGGCAGCGGTTTGAGGACGGCGTCTTTGTGTCGACTCAAGAATGCCTGAATTTGCCAAGGTCCTTCTTCAGGGAAAATTGAACAAACCACATACAAGAGGTCTTTACCGTTGGGCAATATTTGCCAGACGGTATCTAAAATTTTAGCTTGAGTTTGCGCCAATTGTTCAATATCGCTTTGGCGTCGAGCCCATGGAATGTCGGGGTGTCGACGAACGATGCCCGATGCGGTGCACGGAGCATCCAAAACAATGGCATCAAATGTCCCCAATGACTTCAAGAAATCAATATCAGCCGCACTACCGACTTTTACTGTTGCCTTTAAGCCTAACCGACTCAGTGTTTCGTTAATCTTTGGTGCTCGAGTCGGATCAATTTCAATCGCCGTGACATCAAGATCATAGTTTTCGAGTAACTGGGCCGTCTTACCACCCGGTGCAGCACACGCATCCAAAACTTTGGAACCGGGGGTGAGCTTTAAAATCTCAGTGACAAGTTGACTGCCTGCATCTTGAACCGACACTAAGCCTTGAGTAAATCCTGGGATTTTTTGTACAGGACACGGCGGGTCAATGATGACAGCCCAAGGTCCAATTGCCTTGGCATTGACGCCGGTTTTTTGAGCAAGATCCAAATACTCTTGCATTGAGATCCTGCGGCGATTTACGCGTAAAGTCAACGGAGGATGCTTCGTTTGTACATCCAAAAGACTTTCCCATTGATTGGGGAACGCCTTTCGAACCTTAGATATCCACCAACCGGGAGCGTTAAAACGAGCGTTAAGATTCTTGGAAAAGAGCAATGAAAAAGAATCTTTATTGCGTAAATAATTACGCAAGATGGCATTAATGAAGCCACTGGCTCGGGCCGTTTCAGGTATGGATTTGGCGGCAATCACCGTTTGATTGACGACTGTGAAAGCCTTGTCTTGTCCATTGACCAACAACGCAAGCGCAATGTCCAACAAGGCCCCAACTTCAGGCGAAGGGGTCTTATTCATGAGTTCTGTTGCAATTAAGTCAACTTTGGCTCGATGACGAATGGCATTGTGCAACAAACTTTGTACCGCAGCTTTCATTTGGGGATCTGCGGAGGCTGCACAGTGCGCTAAAGCCTTATCCAACGATAAGGTCCCTTCTTTAATATCTTCCCAGTAAACAGAAGCCTTTACGAGGGCGTCAGAGAGATTGACACTCATTGGAAACAATCTCCTTTTGTGATGGAGTAACCTTGCAAGAAGCTAGTGACGGGCATTTTGGGTTTCCCGGGACGTTGCAACACTGTGGCACAAATCGCTTTTTCGCCACAAGCAATGACGACTCCATTTTTATCAGCTTGAAGAACGGTGCCTGCTTGACCTTGAGTATCTACGATATGAGCTTCCCAAATTTTGATGATAACGTCATTATGCGTAGCAAAAGATGACGGGAAGGGATTGAAAGCTCGAATTTTTCGCTCAATAATGTGAGCAGGCAAGCTAAAGTCAATTTTGCCTTCTTCTTTGTGTACTTTTTCTGCGTAGGTAACCCCTTCGGCAGGTTGCTCAACATAGCTCACCGATTCCGGTGTTGAAAGAAGCTTAACCATCATGTCAGCTCCTAACTGGGCAACACGTTCAGTTAGGGTTGTAGTGGTTTCTGTAGCACTAATGGGGAAAGATTCTTGCAACAATATCGGGCCGGTATCAAGGCCAGCCTCCATCTTCATAAGCGTAACGCCAAAATCAGGGTCGCCATGCTCAATGGCGCGAGTGATGGGAGCTGCTCCTCTCCAACGAGGCAATAAGCTGGCGTGGACATTAATGCACTTAACCGAATGATCGTGGCCAATACCACGAGGAATATCTAAAACTGCTTGCGGCAAAATCATCCCATAGGCTGCAACGACCATAACATCGGCATTGAGCGCAATGAGTTGATCATGTACAGCTTGGGCTTCAGCTCCCCCTTTCTTTAACGACAAGGTGCTTGGGGTGATCACTTCAATCCCATGCTCTAAGGCCAAAGATTTAACGGGAGACGGGGTCATCCTCATCCCTCGACCGCTGGGTCGATCGGGTTGAGACAAGACAAGCAAAATCTCGTGTCCCGCTTCAATTAAGGCGGCTAACACGGTTG
Source organism: uncultured Sutterella sp. (assembly GCA_900554675.1). GTDB lineage: Bacteria > Pseudomonadota > Gammaproteobacteria > Burkholderiales > Burkholderiaceae_F > Aphodousia. The sequence continues at coordinate 2,661 of USIM01000008.1, read as the reverse complement.
CAGCAAGAGGTGGGGTTCCAGCAAAAATGATTTTCATAACGCAAATTGTAGAGACTTGAGTTAAATATGACGATATTTTGCGTTTAATTTAACGCTTCGCAATAAAAAATGTTGGGTAAGCGATACACTTACAACAAACAAGGAGTTTTTATGCGAAAGCAATTTACAACGAAAGACAGCATAACACTTCACTATGAAGTTTTTGGAGACGACAGCTCTCCCGTCATTTTGTTAATCATGGGGTTGGGGATGCCTTCGGTTGCTTGGCCTCCTTCGTTTATCCAAGGATTGGTTCAAAGTGGTTTTCGAGTCATCACTTTTGATAATCGCGACAGCGGAAGATCGACGAAAATCGTTGAAAATATCGGCTTTTTGAGGGTGATTAGCGCAATTTGTCGAACGTTATTGCGTTTACCCGTTCGAGCTCCGTATTCGTTAGAAGATATGGCGGCCGATGCCGAAGCGGTACTGGATGAGTTGCAAGTTAAGCGTGCCCATGTTTTAGGAATTTCAATGGGTGGCATGATTGCTCAAGTAATGGCCTTAAATTATCCTCAACGCATTGCGTCATTGATTTCTATCATGAGTGCTTCCGGCAATCCCCGAACAGGTTTGGGAAAATTACATGCGATTCGAGGTATTTTGAAACCAGTGAGCGATGAGCGCAATGTAGAAGCCGTTGCTAAGCATTTGAAAAACTTATTTAAGATCATTAGTGCGGGTTCACAGCCCCACTCTGATGAGCATCTCTACAGGGTGGCTCGCTCTATGGTTGAGGATGAATATCAAACGGTAGCAAGCTCGCGTCAGCTGCTGGCTATTTTGGCCTCAGGCGATCGTTCCAAAAGCTTAAGACGGATCATGGCTCCAACATTAGTCATTCACGGTCGTAATGATCCGCTGTTGCCGTTAAGAGCTGGGGAAGAGGTTGCAGAATGCGTTCCTAATGCACGCATGTTGACCATTGATAAAATGGGACACGATTTGTCCGATCATGTTGTGGATCAGATCGTTGCAGCGGTTTCTAAACACTGTCATCGCTACAAAGACTGATGAAGAAAAGGGCGGCTTAAAACAAAACCGCCCTTTTTTTGAATTATTGTCGCTCTTGCAGGCGCTTCTTTTTCAATTTGGCACATGCTCGGTCGCGTTTGAGACGACTTAAGTGGTCAACAAAGACTTTGCCGTCCAAGTGATCCAATTCATGTTGAAGGCAAATGGCCAAAAGCCCATCGGCGTGTAACTCTTGTTGTTGACCAGAGATATCCGTGTAACGAACCGTCACCTCGGAGTAACGAGTCACCTTTTCATAAATGCCGGGTAACGAAAGACAACCCTCTTCTCCTAATTCCATTTCTTCACTTTTAGCGACAATTTCGGGATTAATGAGCGTTAAGAGGCTGTCTTTGTTTTCGCTGACATCAACGACAACGAGGCGAATGCTGTGACCAACTTGAGGAGCGGCTAATCCGACCCCTGGTGCCTCGTACATGGTTTGAGCCATATCCTTTGCCAGCACAACAATATCCTCGGTAATTTCACCGATGGGCTGACAAACCGTTTCAAGAACGGGGTTGGGAAATTGCACAATAGGCAAAGTAGTCACGTCAAGTGCTCCAAAATTAAAATGAATTCAAAAGGGGATTTTATGGTGATTCCATTTTGTAATCAGCCGTACAATGAGGACAAAAGTCGTGAGGGATTATGAACAAGGAACAACAGCGAGATTGGTTACGTTTAGTGTTGACGCCGGAATTAACCAATATTGAGGCTCAGCAACTTTTAACGCATATCGGTTTACCTGAAGAAATTTTCAGTGCGAGTTTTCAACAATTGAGAGTCGTTGTCGGAGAGTCACTTGCTCTGCAACTTCGGCACGCCCTGAGTTTAGAGATCGAAAAAGCGATTGAAGATTCGTTGCAATGGCTAGAGCATACGCCAGGCGCTCGCATGATTACGCTAGAAGACGTTGATTACCCTCAATCATTGTTAACAAGCGGTTTGGCGCCTGTTGTCTTTTTTGCGATTGGCAATCTCTCTTTATTGTCTCGACCGACCATTTCTTTAATAGGCAGTTCTCACCCGACAACAGAGGCAAGTGAATTAACTCAATCGTGGGCTAAACGGTTGTGTGAAGATGCGGAGGTTGCAATTGTTCAAACCGACAAACAAGGCATTGAGCAAGATGCGCTGGTATCGGTTGCAAGATCTCATCCGGATAGTTTGATTTGGCTCTGTTCGAGGCCGTTAGCCAATCCCCTAATAGAAAAGAAACGAGACTTTGTTGCTAATAAGGGACTGATCATTAGTACTGTACTACCCGTTAAAGAGACGTTTGAAGACGATGACTTGGAGGGGATTGAACGCTTGTGGATGGCAACGGTTAACAACTTTGTTGTTATCCAAGCCAGTCAACGATCGAAAGTTTTATCATTGATGCGCGAGGCCGGTGATTTAGGTCGAGAGGTGATGGCGGTGCCCGGCTCGATTCATCACCCGTTAAGTAAAGGATGTCATCAATTAATCAAGCAAGGTGCCTCTTTGGTAGAAGGGACGGATGACATTTTGAAAAACATGAAATTGAAAAATCTATAAAGAAAATTTGCAAAAGTACCCCCATTTATTAGATCGGAAGAGCGTCGTGTAGGGAAAGAGTGTAGA
>USIM01000007.1 GCA_900554675.1 uncultured Sutterella sp. | reverse complement strand
AATTATTTTAATTCTACCAAAAAATCAGATAAGAAAAAGACAAATGACAAAAAGAATGAGTCCGCTAATGTTTCTAAGGATAACAAGGAAAAAAAGGACGAAAATAAAAAGCATAAAAATCAAGCCGCTATTCTTCAAATGGCAGAGCAAGCGGCTAAAAGAGCAGAGGAAAAGGCTAAGAAAAAGGCTAACCAAGCTCCGCAGGCAAGAACTAAGGGTGAAGCAAGGCACGTTGATACACGTGTAAATAATGTTGACCTTGAAAAGTACAACCAAAAGTATGAGGATATTGCGCCTGCAAACAATATGAACGACTATCAGAAAAAGCAGAAGCTTAATCAGAAGTCAAAGCAGTACAGAAAGAAAAAGCCACAGGGTATGCGTGCTAAGTCTAAGAAAGAAACAGAGGCACAGCGTCTCGCCCGTATTGCAGAGCAGAGAAAGAAGCAGCAGATTAAAATTACCGTTCCTGAGGAAATCACGGTCGGCGACCTTGCAAAGCTTCTTCGTATGACTGCAACAGAAGTTATCAAAAAGCTTATGAGTCTCGGTGTTATGGCAACGGTTAACGAGGTTATCGATTATGATACTGCTGAAATTGTTGCAACAGAGCTTGGCGCAAAGGTTGAAAAGGAAGTAGTTGTTACTATTGAGGACCAAATTATCGAAGAAGAGGTTGAAGATGATGAAAATGCAGTTACAAGACCTCCTGTAGTTTGCGTTATGGGTCACGTTGACCACGGTAAGACCTCTATCCTTGATGCTATCCGTAATACAGAAGTCACCTCTACCGAGGCAGGCGGCATCACTCAGGCAATCGGTGCTTATCAGGTTGATGTTGACGGTCAGAAAATTACATTTCTTGATACTCCGGGTCACGCCGCATTCACTGCTATGCGTGCAAGGGGCGCTATGGCAACCGATATTGCAGTTTTGGTTGTTGCGGCAGATGACGGTATTATGCCGCAAACTGTTGAAGCTATCAATCACGCTAAGGCAGCAGGCGTAGAAATTATTGTTGCCATTAATAAAATGGATAAAGAGGGAGCAAATCCCGACAAGGTTATGCAGCAGCTTACAGAGCATGAGCTTGTTCCTGAGGAATGGGGCGGCGACGTTATTTGCGTTCCTGTTTCGGCTAAAACCAAAATGGGTATTGATAAGCTTCTTGAAACCATTCTTCTCGTTTCCGAAATGGCAGAACTTAAGGCAAATCCTGACAGGCAGGCAAAGGGCGTTGTTATTGAGGCTAAGCTTGATAAAGGACGTGGCCCTATTGCCACCCTTCTTGTTCAAAATGGTACTCTTAATGCAGGAGATATCGTTGTTGCAGGCACTGCCGTAGGTAAAATTCGTGCTATGTCGGATTATCACGGAAAGCCGATTGAAACTGCAGGTCCGTCTGTTCCTGTTGAGATTATGGGTCTTGACTCTGCTCCTATGAGCGGCGACGAGTTTAACGCAGTATCTGATGAAAAGCTTGCAAGAGCACTTGTTGAGCAGAGAAAGGCTAAGGCTAAGGAAGAAGAATTTAAGCTATTCCAGAAAGTTACTCTTGATACTCTCTTTGACACTATTTCAGAGGGTGAGATGAAGGAACTTAACATTATCATTAAGGCTGACGTTCAAGGTTCTACGGAAGCTATCGTTCATGCATTAACGAAGTTGTCCACGGACGAAGTTCGCGTTCAAGTGGTTCACTCCGCTGTGGGTGGTATCACGGAAAACGACGTGAACTTGGCATTGGCTAGCCAAGCCGTCATCATCGGCTTTAACGTTCGTGCTGACGCTCAAGCCCGTAAGTTGGCCGAAGTCGAAGGCGTGGACCTTCGCTACTACAACATCATTTACGATGCCGTGGATGATGTGAAGGCTGCCATGGGCGGTATGTTGGCTCCGGAACAACGCGAAACGATGTTGGGTATGGTGGAAATCCGCCAATGCATCCGCGTACCGAAGGTCGGTATGATCGCCGGCTGTAAGGTCTTGGAAGGCGTGGTTAAGCGTTCCGCTTCTGCTCGCTTGTTGCGCGACAGCGTCGTGATCTACACGGGTGAATTGGCAAGCTTGCGTCACTTCAAGGACGACGTTCGCGAAGTCAAGGCCGGTATGGAATGCGGCTTGTCGTTAAAGGGCTACGACGATATCAAGGAAGGCGATCAACTCGAAATCTTTGAAGTGACCGAAGTCGCTCGTACGTTGTAATTAATAATGAGGCAGGGGGACGGGTAAAAAAGACTTGTCCCCATCGTCCGACAAAGAAACAAAAGGATTTGAATTCATGAGAGCTGCAAAACCGGGACGCGCCCAGCGCGTAGCCGATCAGATCCAACGTGATCTGGCTCGCTTGATTCCGTTGGAAGTCCGAGATCCTCGCGTGGGTTTGGTGACGTTAACGGGCTGTGATATCACGCCTGACTATGCGCACGCTAAGGTTTACTTTACCGTGATCGGTGCCGAGCCTGAAAGTGCTCGTGAAGGTTTAAATGCCGCTGCCGGTATGCTTCGCAATCACTTATTTAAGTTATTGCAAATTCATACGGTGCCGACGTTGCATTTTGAACATGACGAGAGCGTGGCTCGTGGCTTTGAAATGGATCAGCTCATTGCCAAGGCAATGAAGACAACGAAAGGTCAGTGATGCGACGCAAAGGTCAAGCCATTGACGGGGTGCTCCTTTTAGATAAAGCCTACGGGGAGACCTCCAACGCAGCACTGCAAACGGCACGCCGCTTATTTAATGCCCAAAAGGCAGGTCATACGGGAACGTTAGATCCATTGGCAAGCGGTTTACTGCCGGTGACGTTTGGCGAAGCAACGAAGTATTCCGCTGATTTGCTTCATGCCGATAAAACGTACATTGCCGGGGTGAAACTCGGCGTAACAACCACAACGGGCGATCTGGAAGGAGAGTTCGTTGAAACAAAACCTGTGAATGTAACGCGTGAAGCGCTCGAGGCGACATTAGAGGCGTTTCGAGGGGACATTTTGCAAGTCCCGCCGATGTTTTCGGCCTTAAAGCGTGACGGTAAAACGCTCTACGACTTGGCTCGTGCCGGTGTTGAGATTGAGCGTGAGCCCCGCGAGGTTCGCATTGAAGCGTTAAATGTTTTATCGTTCGAAGATGAACTTTTAACGATTGAAGTGACGGTATCAAAGGGTACTTACATTCGCGTTTTAGCCGAGGATATCGGTAAAGCTTTAGGGTGTGGAGCACACCTGGCGAGCCTTCGACGCACGCGCGTTGGAGACTTGACCATTGAAGGAGCCGTGACGATTGCTCAACTGAAGGCAACCGACGCACAAGCCCTTCAAGCTTACTTAAAGCCCGTAGATGCGTTAATGCAAACGTTACCTGCGGTGCATTTAAATGAAACGGATACGGTTCGCTTCTGTCACGGTCAGCGTTTACCGTTGGGATTGGCAGCCTGCGACCGAGTTCGCGTCTATGGCGCGGACGAACAAATGGTGGGGACGGCGCGCGTGAATGATCGCGGCGTGCTTGAACCTGAACGATTAATTGCCAACAAGAAAGATATTGAGGCAAAACATGACTAGTACTCGTGCGATTCGCAATATTGCGATTATTGCTCACGTTGACCACGGTAAGACGACGATGGTTGACAAACTTTTGCGCGCTGCCGGCACTTTCCGTGCTAACCAAGAAGTGGCAGAACGTGTGATGGACAGCGGTGACTTGGAACGCGAACGCGGGATCACCATTTTGGCCAAAAACTGCGCAGTCGAATACGAAGGGACGCACATCAATATTATTGATACCCCGGGGCACGCTGACTTCGGTGGTGAAGTTGAACGCGTTTTGTCCATGGTTGACGGTGTTTTGTTGTTGGTCGACGCTGTGGAAGGCCCGATGCCGCAAACGCGTTTCGTGACGCGTAAAGCTTTGGCTTTAGGCTTAAAGCCCATTGTTGTGATCAATAAGATCGACCGTCCGGGCTCTCGCCCTGATTGGGTTTTGAACCAAACGTTTGACTTATTTGATAAGTTGGGCGCCACGGAAGAACAATTGGACTTTCCGGTGATTTACGCTTCCGCTTTGGAAGGCGTGGCCGGTTTCACCGAAGATATTGAAGAGTTGAAGAAGATCGGTAACATGCGCGCCATTTTCGATACGGTGATCGAAAAGGTGCCGGTGCGTGATGACGATCCTAACGCTCCGTTGCAATTGCAAATTTGCTCCTTGGACTACTCGAGCTACGTCGGTAAGATCGGTATCGGTCGTGTGCACCGCGGTCGCATCCATGCGGGCAGCGAAGTTTGCATCATGAACGGTCCTGACGATACGCCGAAGAAGGCCAAGATCAACCAATTGTTGATGTTCCAAGGTTTGGATCGCACGTTGGTGGATTCTGCTGAAGCCGGCGACATCGTGTTGGTTAACGGTATTGAAGAGTTGTCGATCGGTACGACCATTACGGCAGTGGATCAACCCGAAGCGTTGCCGCTTTTGAAGGTGGACGAACCGACGTTGGCCATGAACTTCCAAGTCAACTCCAGCCCCTTGGCCGGTCGTGAAGGTAAGTTTGTGACGTCTCGCCAAATCCGCGAACGTTTGGAACGTGAATTGAAGTCCAACGTGGCTATGCGTATGCGTCAAACCGATGACGAAACGGTCTTTGAAGTGGCCGGTCGCGGTGAATTGCACTTGACGATTTTGATCGAAAACATGCGTCGTGAAGGCTATGAATTGGCCGTGTCTCGTCCGCAAGTGTTGATGAAGGAAGTCGACGGTGTGAAGATGGAACCGTACGAAGTGTTGACGGTTGACGTTGAAGAAGATCACCAAGGTACCGTGATGGAAGAATTGGGTCGTCGTAAGGGTGACCTTCAAGATATGCAACCGGACGGCAAGGGCCGTGTACGTTTAGAGTACCGTATTCCTGCCCGCGGTTTGATCGGTTTCCAAAGCGAATTCATGACGATGTGTCGCGGCACGGGTATCATGAGCCACGTTTTTGATGATTACGGTCCGATCAAAGAAGGTGATGTCGGTGAACGTCGTAACGGTGTGTTGATCAGCCAAGATACGGGTGATGCTGTGGCTTACGCTTTGTGGAAGTTGCAAGATCGCGGTCGTATGTTTGTCAAACCCGGCGATAAGCTCTATGAAGGCATGATCATCGGTATCCACTCTCGTGATAACGACATCGTTGTGAACCCGATTCGCGGTAAGCAATTAACGAACATCCGTGCTTCCGGTACGGACGAAGCCATTCGCTTGGTGCCGCCCATTCAATTGACGCTTGAACACGCCGTTGAATTCATCAACGATGACGAATTGGTTGAAATTACGCCTAAGCCCATTCGTTTGCGTAAGCGTTACTTGACGGAAATCGATCGTCGTCGTCACGCTCGCGCTGAACGTGAAGCATAATCGAAGTTAATTTTTCGGTTTTATGAAAAAAAAGAAAGTGCCCGCAACCTGTCCTTGCGGTAGCCTCTTGAGCTACGAGGATTGTTGCGGGCGTTTTCATGCGGGTCTGCCTGCGCCCGATGCTGTAAGCCTCATGAAAAGCCGTTACTCGGCTTTCGTTAAGGTGTTGCCCGATTATCTGTTAAAGACTTGGCACGCGACAACCAGACCGACTGAATTGGATCTCTCCGACCCGGTGAAGTGGTTGGGGCTTGAGATTAAAGAGAGCACCGAATCGGGCGATACCGCGACGGTGACTTTTGTGGCGCGAGGCAAAATTGAAGGCCGAGCGTTTCGTCAGGTGGAAAAAAGCCGTTTTGTACGTGAAAACGGTTTTTGGTTTTACGTGGACGGGGAGGTTGAGTAAATGGCTTTGACTGACCATCCGAAGCGTATTTTGGAAGGCGCACTTTTGACAAGCGAGACGGCTTTGTCGATTGCGAGCCTTCGTCAATGTTTAGACCGTCGCTACACACGCATTGAAGTGCATGCGATGCTTCTTGAGTTGCAAGACGAGTGGAAAGAACGCGCATTGGAACTCAAAGAAGTCGGGGACGGTTTGTGGCGATTCCAATCGGTGCCGCAGATGAGAGAAATTCTTCAAAAGTTGCACCCGGAGGAAGCGCCCAAATACACGCGTACCGTCATGGAAACGTTGGCCGTTATTGCGTATCGGCAACCCGTGACGCGAGGCGATATTGAAAAAATTCGTGGTGTGACCGTAAATGCTAACGCCATGAAAACGCTCATTGATCGTAATTGGATTGAAGTGATCGGCCGTCGTGAGACGGTGGGACATCCGGAACTTTTTGCCACCACACGCCAATTTTTGTTGGACTTGGGGTTAAACAGTTTGGAAGATTTGCCTGCGATCGGAACGCGCGATGATGCGCCCGATGAAGATTTTGAACTCTTTGATGGGCAAAATGAAACGCTTCAATTAGAAGGTTTGAGCACAGAAGATTATTTATCAAGCATTGATGCTGAACACGCCAAGCTTGAAGAGTTGGCCATGCCTATCATGCAGGCGGTCGAACAATCGAATGAATTACCCAAGGCAGAGGAAGAACAAACGCCTCAAATGTCTTTGGTAGAGGAAGAAGCTGATGAGAACAACAACTAAGAAGCCTCGCACGCAAGGCGCCGGTGCAACGAGTGGTCGTGGTGCCCGAACGACGGGTGCACGTGGCGCTCAACGCACGCAAAAAAATACGCCTTTCCGAGCTCCTGCGAAAAAAGCTTTGCCTGCTCGCACGGCGCGTGCCGTGAAGCCAGTGGTGCAAAATGAAGAGGCGACGGTGGCCAAAGTCATCGATACGACGAATTCTGACAAGTTGCAAAAGGTGTTGGCCGATGCCGGTTTAGGTTCTCGTCGTGACATGGAAGCCTTGATTGCAACGGGCGTCGTTACGATCAATGGTGACGTGGCCAAGGTGGGTGATCGTGTGCGTCCCAACGACATGATTCGTGTGAAGGGCCGTTTGGTTAAACGTCAATCGGTTTCCGAAGAAGCGCCTCGTGTGCTTTTGTACCATAAGCCTGCCGGCGAAATCGTTTCCATGGATGACCCCGAAGGTCGTGCCAGCGTCTTTGATCACTTGCCGCGTGTGCAAGGGGCTCGCTGGATTGCCGTGGGCCGTTTGGACTACAACACTGAAGGTGTTTTGCTCTTTACGACAAGTGGCGAATTTGCCAATATGCTCATGCACCCGCGCTATCGCATTGAACGCGAATACGCCGTGCGCGTGCAAGGGGAGTTGACCGAAGAGAGCAAGGAAAAGCTCTTAAAGGGCGTGAAGCTCGATGATGGTATTGCACAGTTTTCTCGTGTGGAAGACATCGGTGGTGTGTCCTCCAATCACTGGTATCGCGTGACGTTAGCCGAAGGTCGTAACCGCGAAGTGCGTCGTACGTTTGAAGCGGTGGGCTTAACGGTGTCTCGCTTGATTCGTGTGCGCTTTGGTGCCGTGTTGTTACCCAAGGACTTGCCCCGTGGTGCCAAGATGGAATTGTCCGATGAATGGGTCAAGGGTTGGATCAATGACTTAAAGGCCGGCAAAGCTCGCGGCGGCGTTGTGCCTGAAGTGCAAGAGCGCGTGACGCAACGCGGTCGCATTGAAAAGACGCAAGTGGCTGACGACTCCAAGACCCGTAGCGGTCTTCGTCCGAAGGCCGGTATGGGTGCTAATAAGGGCGGTCGTAAGTTTGCTTCTCGAAAGGATATTTTCGATAAGGGCTATGAAGGTTTAGCCGAGAGCAAAAAGCGTACTCGCAAGCGCACAGCCGATAAGACGGTGGAGCGCGCACCGCGTCGTCAAAACAAACGTTACGCTTAAATAGCTTTCGTTAAAGAGCAAAGCCGAATTCTTCTAAAAAAAGAGTTCGGCTTTTTCTATGATTGAATCTGACAAAAATCTAACAATCTAATTGTTAGATTGTTAGATATGCTATGATTTGTGTTAGATAAAAAATTAGATAGGTATTTTTATGATTCCAAAATATGAGTCTTTAACCGTAGAATTCAAAGAAAAATGGGATGAAAAGAAAGATGGAGCCCCCATCAAAAAGACGATCGTAGCTTTTGCTAATACGGCAGGAGGAGACCTTTTTATCGGTGTTAGTGATAGTGGGGAGATCGTTGGTTTGGAATCTCCTGATCAGATTGAAGAAAAACTTGCATCAACAGTTCGCGACACAATTTCCCCTTCGTTAGCAGGTTTTATATCAACAGAACGTATAAATATTGATGGTAAAAATATCGTAAAAGTTCATGTGGATAGAGGTTGGTTGCGTCCTTATTGTTTAGATCCCAAGACGGCTTCGGGTGTTTATGTGCGAATTGGCAATACGAGTAGTCCTGCCTCTATTGATGATATTGCTCGTATGGTACGCGATAGTAATCCGATTCCGTATGAAGAGAGAATTTCGATTGAACAAAATTTGACATTTAACTATTTTTCGCGCTTTTGTGCTGAGCGTGGCCTTGAAATTGATCCAAAAATCAATTTAACTTTTGGATTATGGAACAATAAATTACAGGCATATACTAATTTGGCTTATATCTGTTCCGATCAAAGTGACACTGCTGTTGTAATGATTAATTTTGCGGACAATGACAAAATGGAAATCATTGATTCTGATCGTGTCGTAGGGTCTATTTTTAAGTTGTACGAAGAAGTTACGTCATTTGTCGCAAAATCAAACTATGCGTGGCTCGAAAAACCCAGTCAGCCCAATGCTGAGCGAATCGATCATTATTTTGTTGATCCTCGTGTAATTCTTGAAGCAACGGTAAACATGCTTGCTCATAGGGATTATTCCAAAAAACCGGCGAATCTCGTCCACATCACGCCTGATTCTATTCAACTGACTTCTGTTGGTGGGTTGGTCGATGGTTTGAGCATTGAAGATATTGCAGAACGGATGGCCACTGAGTGTCGCAATAAAAAGTTGGCCATGCTATTTAATATGTTGAAACTGATGGAAAGTCGTGGAAGTGGTTTCCGCAGGATCCGCAATTCCTATAAAACAAAGTCGATAGAAGAATTACTTTCGGTTTCTGAGACATCGTTTACGATTACTCTTCCTCGCCAGTTAAGTAATACTTTCATTGAGCGCCAAGACTTTAAACAAATTTTGGACTTTGTTGGAACGCGTAAGGAAGTGACAAGAAGGTCAGTTCAAGATTATTTGCAGATGTCGCAGTCGGCAACGGTTAATACTTTGCGAGAAATGGTCAAGGCTAACTTGCTAGAAGTGATTGGCAATGGTCCTGCAACCCGGTATCGAATTAAAAACTCTTAATCAGGATCAGGTATCTAACAATCTAATTGTTAGATTGTTAGATATTGGCTATTTTGTGTTAGATATTTGTGTTAGATAGAATTTTCTATTGAATATTAAACACCTACACCCATCAGAGTCAGCGTTATGGGAATCGCAACAGCAGAGAGTAACGTCGAAACAAAGATGGCGTTACTCGCAGCTCCCTCTTAACTTCTAAAATCGGTTGCCATCATGTAGATGTTAATAGCCACAGGAAGAGCCGCTGTTAAAGTGACTGCGTAGGTTTCAAGGTCTGGCAAATCAATAGCGCGAGCCAAAAGGAAAACCAATAAGGGTTGAACCACAATCTTTAAAGCGGAAATGCCTAAACCTTTCGGTAAGCCTGCCGTGAATTTGTGTTGTGCCAAACCCATACCGACTACAATTAACGCTACGGGCGTTGTGGCATGGGCAACAAGACTGATGGATTGATCAAGAAATTGAGGAAGTTTGAGTCCCGTGAAGCTAAAGGCGCTACCCAACAAAATTGCAAAGACGATTGGGTTGAAATATCCTTTCAGTTATCGGAATGCTTCCATATCGATATTCATAAATTCGCACTTCACGCTTTGGTTATGAAGTCAATGCTAACGACCAATGAGTGGGTATAGGCTTACTTAAACCATATACAAAAAAGCTCACAAAAGTTCTTGGAACCTCTGTGAGCTGATGAGCTCTAAAGTCTCTAGGCTAAGATACTAGACATGATAAAAATACAGACAAAGCCCGTTAACATCGGTATTGCTGTACGACGCACGATTTCAAATGGAGAAATATTCGCTAGACCAGAAATTGCAATCACGCAGCCTGAAATCGGACTCATGGAACGAATACAACCGGAAGACAATTGCATACCCGTTAACATCCATTGAGCATTACCACCGACCGCTTGGCAGATTCCCGGAATCATTGGAGCAAAGCTAAAGAAGGCTGCATTGCCCGAACCCATTACAAACGTCGATAAACCAATGATGGCAAACATAACGGCATAAACAATGAGATAACCACCACCAAAATTGCTAGCGGCATCAATGAGAGTGGCAATACCGCCAGATCGTGTAAGACCTGCTGCAAACATTTCGGCGCAGACAATCAACACAACAGTGGAGCTGAAAATCTTACCCATACCTTCGAAGAAGACTTTGATGTTTGCAAATGACTCTTTTACATTTCTCCGATTAATACAGTCGATAACAAAGGTGATAATCATAGAAGCCATCACAGCGGTGATGATGTCCAATTTAATGCCATCGTAGACTAAAGGAGAGAAGATAAATAGGAATGCTAACGGCACTAGTGGGAAGATAGCGTAGTAAGCAGGGGCCTTTTCGCTTTTATCAGCTTCTGACAAATCCTTTGCTACGAAGTCTGCTGCAGTGATGTGGCCAGTAGCTAAATCCTTTTTATCAAAGTAGCGTTGAACAAAGTAATGAACGATACAGATAATGACCAATACAACCGGTGCAATGACTAGACCACAGCACATTTTTAGCACACTAATCGCAAAAAGTTGGCACGGCAAACGCAGACCTTGGCACACCTCTGCTTAATCAAAATCGCAAATCCTGGCACATTAAACGCAGAAAAGCGGAACAACTGTAGCAAAATCAAGGCACGACTACCATTTTGCGGCGATTCGCAATTAATTGGCACGACAATCGCACAAATCTGGAACATCAATAGCAAAACTCAAAACGCTAATAGCCATTTTTGTCACGAACTCGCCCCAATCGCATCAAAGTGGCACGGCCGTCGCAGTTTGGCTGATTCGCATAAATATGGCACGACTCACAATCTAAAAACCAATCCAGATATCCTTAAAAGGTCGTTAGTTATTAACGACTTACTTAACTTTTTAAGGAGACTGTCAATATGTTGTTCATCAAGGACATCATTAAGCTCGACTCGCAGGGACTGTCGTTACAGGACATTGCCCAGCGGCTAGAGAGCTCAAAAAGCTCAGTTAAACGTTATCTTGATCGAGCCAGAACCCTTGGTATGGATTGGTCAACGGCAAAGCCAATGACCGAATCTGAAATCAGGGCACTTTTCGTCAAGCAACGAGAAATCGATATAGGGACGTATCTTCCCGATTGGGAAGCTGTTTATATTCATTCCAGAGGCAAAAACGGGCGAACGCTAAAAGATTTGTGGCAAGACTACCTCAATACCGCCCCGGAAAACAAAGACGCACTCACATACTCAACATTCTGTCGTCATTTCAATGCTTTTAAGAAAAAACTTCCCGTTTCTCTCGAAGAGTTATCAATGACGATGCAGTGGGATATTGGTGAGGTCGCAATGATTGACTACGCCGGCACAAAAATGTTTGTGATTGATCCAAACAATGGAGAACGAAAGGCTGTCAATATTTTCGTCGGCATCTTAGCTTATTCTAACTTCACATTCTGCATGGCAACTCCTCGACAAACTCGCGATGATTGGCTCGATGCCATTGTTGAGATGCTTAATTACTTTGGTGGGGTTCCTCGCTACATTTACTTGGACAATTCAACGAGCTTAGTTACGAAAGCAAGTAAATTCAACCCAACGATCAGCAATGAAATGAAGAGCCTCTGTGAGTATTACGGTTGTGAGGCCTTTGCGGTTTCTCCTGGTGAACCTACTCATAAAGCTCTCGTTGAAGGTGCTGTTAAATTGGTTGGTAAACGAATTCTTGAGCCCCTTAGCAAACGTCCATTTTTCAACATCGAATCACTCAACATCGAAATAAAGAAGTTGCTAGCAGAACATAATGCAAAGCCCTTTTACCGGGATAGTGAGCTCAGTCGAATCAAACTTTATGAAGAGGAAAGCCATTATTTAGTTGCGTTACCACGAATCCAATATGAGCAAAGTTTGATTCAAAAAACGCTAAAGGTGAAAAAAGATTATCTGATTCGGTACAACAACCGTCGCTATAGCGTTCCCTATTCCTATGTTGGCAAACGTGTGAAAGTCATCGTGCTACCACGGAAAAAATTACTTGAAATCTACGATATAGAAACAAGTGAGTTAATTACGCAGCATGAGCTTCGGGTCGATGGTTTGAAGACAACCGTAAAAATAGAACACATGCCTAGCAACCATCAATATGTTGCCTTGACCAATTCCGAGCTATTAGAACTGATTGCAAAAACTGGTAAAGCCTCACGAGAACTTGCCCAACGAATTGCCTCAGGTGTTAGTGAACGTCATGCTCAAAAACTTCTTCGAGGTATTTATAACGAACAACGGAAGATGGACTCTGAGCTTTTTGAGCAATGTTGCTCTAGCGTACTAAAGATGATGTCTCCTAGCCATGACGAACTGATGAGGACACTTGATTTCCACCGCGACAACACACCTTCAACTGAAATCAAACGATTAAAACATGGTACGCAACTAGAAATTAAGAAATCACTAAGGAACGTACGAGGTCGTCAATATTACGAGAAGAAGGAATTGGCAAATGAAAAGCAAAATTGAAAACAACTTCAGTATCGAAGAAATTGAACAGATGTGCCGAGATTTGAAAATTCCCGCCGTTTGGGAGAATTTCGATTACCAACTTCGCACGCCAAATACCGAACATCTGAGTTTCCGTAATCGTGTCGGAATGATGCTGGCCCACGAAAGAAAAGTACGTTTTGAAAAGCGGAAAGCTCGTTTGCTCAAAGCGTCTGGCATACGCGGGAAGTTCTCTGATTACGAGCGAATGAACTACGATCCATCTCGAAACCTCGACCGTGGACTTTTGGAAGAGCTCTGCACATGTCGATGGATAAAAGAAGACAATCCCGCTCACGTAATTGTGACAGGTGCGTCAGGAACTGGCAAAACGTGGTTAATCGAAGTCTTAGGCAAGTGCGCTTGTCATAAAGGAATCAGCGTTTATTACATACGAATGCCCGACCTGATCGACATGCTAGACATTGCCAGAAAAGAGCAAAGAGTACTATCTGTTAGAAAGAAACTTAATCGTTATCAGCTCTTATTGATCGATGATTTTGCAATGACGCCGTTATCGGATCAACAGGCCGATGACTTTTTAAGTTTGATTGACGCTCGACAAGGCTTATTGGCAACGGTGTTTGCATCGCAGCGGGATCCAAGTGAATGGTATGACTTTTTTGGTGAACCATTTCATGCGGATGCTGTGATTGACCGAATCTTGAATCATCGATATAGCATCGAACTGAAGGGACGCTCATTACGAGAAAAGCACAGCATAAATTTAAATTTTGAGGAGGCTTTATGATCGGTCATTTTGCCCAACTAACAAAACTTAATGCCGCTGAATTTAAAGAAGCGATGATTTTGCTTGAGAATGACGTCCGTCAATCGTACGAAAATTTATACGAGAATCGCGATTGGCAATTTCTGAACGCAGCTGGTAGCTTCGATGAGAAAATCCTTAAGACAATTTTTCTCGAAGACGCTTTGGATCATCCATTTAATCGTGATAAGGTTAAAGCAATAAAAGGCTTGGCCATTGATTATTTGGTGTGTCAATGGAAATTGAATGTGCTTAAACAGCAACTAAATGCTGAACTGAAAGCGATCCATTGCGATTTAAGTGACGATAATTTTTAACTGAGTAAATAGTGATTTTGAGGGGGTGTTATCACTCCCTCAAAGCCAAAAAATAAAATAAAAGAAGCCAGAACCCCCTTAAATTTTATTATCGTACCATTCAATTGCGACAGCCATGCTATTTAGGTGCAATTTTTACAAATGACCAATTGATAGTCAACAAAAATATTCATCACATGAATACCAGTAAGCTTAGTTGCCATCAAGTTATTTGCCCCCAAAGGACTCAAACCAAATGCGCCAGTCATTGCAACAGAAGCACATGCGGATTGACGACTAACCCCGGCACTTAACATCAGTGGATAGACGGTGACCATCATCAAAATAGCCAAACCGACGGCGGAACCCAGCACAACATTTAAGCATTGACCAACCACATAACCTA
>USIM01000006.1 GCA_900554675.1 uncultured Sutterella sp. | reverse complement strand
ACTCTTAGCTAAATTGGTGACGCTTCCCAAAATTAAAGTGCGTGGCTTAATGTGCATTCCGAATCCCAATTTGCCAATGACGTCGACCCTCTTGGCTTTCCGTAAAATGAAAGCATTGTTTGAATCGTTAAAAACGAAGGGCTTTGATTTGGACGTTCTTTCCATGGGGATGAGTTCAGACTTTGTTGAGGCGATTCAAGAGGGAGCAACGTTGGTTCGTGTGGGATCGGCCATTTTCGGCGCTCGTGACTATTCAAAAAGATTAACGAAATAAGGTGACAAAGATGCAAAAACGAATTGCCATGCTCGGTGGCGGTAATATGGCAACGGCCTTGGTAGCAGGGCTTGTCGGAAGCAGCGTGGATGCCAAGATGATTGACGTTTTGGATCGCAATGCCAATAAGCGCGAGCACTTGGGCCAAACCTATGGTGTGCAGACGCATCAAACCGGGGGTGACTGGTTATCCGCAGCAGACGTCATTGTGTTGGCAGTTAAGCCGCAAGGGTTATCCCAAACCATTGATTCGTTAAAGGCTTATTTCAAAGAAGGCGCCTTATTTATTTCGATTGCAGCTGGCGTTCGCATTGCCGATATGGCCCGTTGGGTGGGATCAAGTCGCGTTGTTCGTGCCATGCCCAATACGCCTGCGTTGGTGGGTGCTGGTGTTGTCGGTTTGTACGTTCCTTCTGAGCTTAAAGTCGAAGATCGCACCGTGGCACAAGACGTTTTAGCTGCCATGGGGGAAGTCATCACGGTCAATAGCGAAGAGCAATTGGATGTCCTTTCGACCGTCTCGGGTTCGGGCCCTGCTTACGTGTTCCGTTTTATTGAAGCCTTGGAAGCGGCTGCCGTTCGTCGCGGTTTTGATGAAGCGGGCGCCCGTCGCATGGCCATCATGACGGTGGTGGGCGCAGGCAAACTCGCCAGTCTCAGTAACGACGCTCCTTCAAAATTGCGTGAAAACGTGACGAGTAAAGGCGGTACCACGGCAGAAGCTTTGCGTGTCATGCAAGAGCACGACTTTATGGGCATGATGGATGAAGCGATTCAAGCCGCTTTTGATCGTAACCAAGTCTTGGCCGACGAGTTAGGAAAAGCATAGATCATGATGCCATTGCGTCAAAATTGTCTGACGGGTAGGACGCATCCGATGTTTGAAACTTTTCTTAAGTTGTATCGGACGAGTTTTCCTATTTTCGAACAAAGAACGTTAGATCAACAAAATAGGGCATTTGCGGATGATCGCTACAGTATTACCCTCTTTGAGGATCAGCAGCAGTTTGTTGGATTCGTGGCAGCCTGGACATTCGATCAATGTGTCTATATTGAACATTTTGCGGTATCTGAGTCGCTACGAGGTAAGGGATACGGTTCTCGGATTATGGCTACCTTTGTTGAACACAGCAAAAAGGTTGTGATTTTGGAGATTGATCCGATTGTGGATGAGAAATCAAAGGCTCGGTTACGTTTTTACAAAAAACAAGGTTTTGTGCAAAATGATTTTGCACACTATCACCCTCCTTATCGTAAGGATTTTGCTTCGCATCCGCTTCATGTATTGTCATCGAGTCGTAAACTATCAGTCACAGAGTACGATGCTTTTAAGCAAGCATTAGATGACGTTGTAATGGCTTTTGAGCCACAATAAATAGTGATTGAAAACAATAATTTCTGTGTTTAAGGAGTACGAAATGAAGAAGTCTCTTATTGTGTTTGCCATGATTGGAAGCTTGATTGCGTTGACGGGTTGCAATACAGTGGCCGGTCTCGGTCAAGACTTGAAAAAAGGCTCAGAGCATGTGAGCGAAGCCATCGGTAAGATGGGCGACAACATGACGCAAAAAGCCAACGAAAACAAATAGTCCTAAAACGAAAAACGCCGCCAAAGAGAAAATGGCGGCGTTGCCACTTCTAAAAAGCGTTCTATTCGTTCGGAGCGCTGATCGAACTCACGGGCGGTAAGTTAAGCGTCTTACAACCTTCTAAATTGAGTCTCGCTACGCCCTTACGAATCATCTCAATCGCAGGAAGGCGGTTAAAGGTCTTGCGCCAAGCAATGATCACACGGCGAGTCGGGGCCGGTTTTTCAAAGGGAATGGCACGCACCAAGTCATCATCCTTGGTTTCCTTTAGCGCTGAGCTTGGCAATACCGTAATCCCTAAGCCTTGTGCCACCATATGGTGAATTGTCAACAAGGATGACCCTTCAACCGTCTTTTGAATGGAAGAGATGCGACCGCGCAAAATATTGGTTTCCGGGCACACGTTTAAGATTTGATCGCGTAAGCAGTGCCCCTTACCTAAGAGTAAAAGGTTGGCTTCACGCAAATCTTCTTTGTGAATGACCGATTCGTGCGCCCATGCATGATCTTTCGGAACGGCTACCACAAAATCTTCATCGTACAACGGTGCCAACATTAAGCCCGGTTCATTAATGGGCAAAGCCATAATAGCGACATCAATCTGACCGTTGCGAAGTTGGTCAAGCAAATTGCTCGTGTAGTTTTCCGTCAAGATGAGAGGCATCTTGGGGGCAAGATCGAGCATTTGGTGCACCAAACCCGGCGTGAGGTAGGGGCTGATCGTGAAGATAACGCCCACACGCAAGGGGCCAATCAAAGGGTCTTGCCCTTGGATGGCTAACTCTTCAATGTGGCGCACTTCGTCCAAAACTTTTTGAGCCTGTTCGACAATCGTTTCGCCGACAGGGGTCAACGAGATTTCTTGAGAGCGACGCTCAAAAATATGAACACCCAATTCGTCTTCGAGTTTTTTCACTGCCACCGATAATGAGGGCTGAGAAATAAAACACGACTCGGCAGCGCGACCGAAATGACGCTCACGGGCGACGGCCACAATGTATTTAAGTTCGGTTAATGTCACTGAATTAGGCCTCCAAAAAACTTTCAGCTTGAGCAAACCAACGCTTGGCATGCTGCTGGGCTCGCTCGGGATCGGTATCTAACCATTGACTGGCAAAGTCTCGAGCGGCCTCTACCAGATGAGAATCGGTTTCTAAGTTAGCAAAACGAAGCATGGGAACCCCCGATTGACGAGCGCCCAAGAATTCGCCCGGACCTCGAATCTCAAGGTCTCGTCGGGCGATTTCAAAGCCGTCCGTGCTTTCACGAATGACTTTGAGTCGCTCTCTTCCAGTTTCCGAGAGTTCGCCGTATAAAAGAATGCAAAAACTCTTTTCGCCACCTCGGCCCACACGACCTCGCAATTGGTGAAGCTGCGCTAAACCGAAGCGCTCGGCATGTTCAATCACCATCAATGTGGCGTTAGGCACGTCTACGCCCACTTCAATGACGGTTGTGGCGACCAACACGTCTAAAGAACCTTCTTTAAAACGCTCCATAACGGATTGTTTTTCATCGTTGGCAAGCGCTCCGTGCACTAATCCCACGGAAAGGTTGGGAAGCTTTTGGCAAATCTCTTCATAGGTTTGAGTGGCTGCCGTTAAGTCGAGCTTTTCACTTTCTTCGATCAAGGGGCAAACCCAATAGACTTGGCGCCCTAATTGGACTTGTTCACTGATTGACGCAATGACTTGATCCTTGCGTTGAAGATTGAGGAGCTTGGTCACGATGGGTTTGCGACCAATGGGCAGCTCATCGATAACGGAAACGTCCAAATCGGCCAAATAGCTCATCGCAAGTGTGCGAGGAATCGGTGTGGCCGAGAGCATCAAAAGATGAGGAAGGGCGTCCTCATGAGCTGTGCGAAGTGCTAAACGTTGCGCAACGCCAAAGCGGTGCTGTTCGTCAATGATGGCGAGTCCCAAATTCTTAAACTTCACCGTATCTTGAATTAGGGCGTGCGTACCAATGATAAATTGCGCCTGGCCGGACAAAACTTTTTCCAAGTTAGCGTTGCGCTCTGACACCTTTTGCTTACCGGCAAGCCAGGCCAAAGAAACGCCCGCAGGTTCTAACCAAGAACGAATCTTTTCGTAGTGCTGTTCAGCCAAAATTTCCGTGGGCGCCATGAGGGCGACCTGAAAACCTGCGTCTATCGCAACGGTCGCCGCAAGGGCCGCAATAATGGTTTTACCGCTTCCCACGTCGCCTTGAACCAAACGATTGGTCGGAATGATGCGACCAAGGTCGTGACGAATTTCTTCCAACACGCGCTTTTGGGCGTTCGTAAGTTCAAAAGGTAAGGAAGCCAATAATCGGTCTGTAATCGGCGTTGCCGCGGGAGCAATTTGTGGTGCTCGCATTTGGGCCTTTAAAAGGCGGCTGCGACGCAAAGCAATTTGCTGAGCGACCAATTCATCAAACTTTAAACGCTCCCATGCCGGATCCGTGCGATCCATGAGACTGCCTTCATTGGCGCCGACCGGAGGGTGATGAAGAAACCGCAATGCATCCCGAAGCGCCGGTAAGTGCAATCGTTCGGTAACGTCTTTAGGAATAAGATCGGTGACTTCAACGTCAAGTAAGGCGCGCGCAATGCGCTTTCTCAACCAAGGTTGCGTAATGCCTTCGCCCGCAGGATAAATCGGAGTCAAGGTTGTCGGTAAGGCTTGAGAGTCGACGGCTACTTTGATTTTCGGATGAACCATTTCGGTGCCGAGATAACCTTCACGGACAACGCCATAGAGACGTACACGCTTACCGATCTCCAGTTGCTTTACTTGAGATGGGTAAAAGTGCAACAGACGAACGGTTAATGTGGCCGTCTCGTCTTTGATCATAGCTTGGATTTGTTCGCCGGAAGCTCGACGAACTCGGTCGCAACGAATCACTTCGCCTTCGCACTGAGCGGTTTCGCCAACAATTAAGTTTCGGATGGGCGTAATTTTCGTTTCGTCTTCATAACGAAGCGGTAAATGAAAAACGTAATCCCAATCGCGCGTCAAACCTAATTTGGCCAAACGATCTGATAAGGGGGCTAATTTCTCCCCCTTTTTTCGTAAAGTGAAGTGACTCACTGCCATGGCTGCTAACCAAAGAAATTAAATGCTGACGATGGCTTCCACTTCAACGGCACCACCCTTGGGCAATGCGGCAACCGCAAAGCAGGAGCGGGCAGGGTAGGGAGCACTGCAGTACTCTTCCATGACCTTATTCACAACAGGGAAGTCAGCCATGTTCGTCAAGAAAATCGTCACTTTCATGATGTTGCCCATGTTGCCGCCGGCAGCTTCAATGATGGCCTTTAAGTTCGCAAAAGCTTGACGAGCTTGTGCTTCAAAGTCGGCAGGAATCTCACCCGTGGCCGGGTCAATGCCCAATTGACCAGACGTAAAGAGATTGGCGATGCCCTTGGTGGCTTGGCTGTAAGGGCCAATGGCGGCAGGAGCTGCAGAAGTATGAATGATGTCATGAGCCATGACGGTTCTCCTTATTTATATATAGGTGAAAACGTATTCTTAACAGATTGAGAAAATCTATTAATTTTCATCTTCCAATAATAATTAACTATCACGATTTTGTTAAGAAGAAGTTTGTTTCCATGTTTTTCGTCAATAAAGTGCGAGTAAACCTGCTACAAAAATAGGCAGAGTGCACTCTTGGGTCTGCTTTGGTGTAAACTTCGGGTAATTCCTAATGTGTGTTATGCCTTAAGACCTCTAAACTCTCGGGACTGCTTAGAGTTTGGGTTTTATCGCCTGACATGATTGGAGAAATTAAGATATGTTTTGACTCTAATGAAGAAACGGTTTCGGTAGTTTGTGTAAACAACCGGAGCTTTGTTGTATCCTTAGAGTTGAACTTGTTTTTGAAAACGTTAGATTCACAAGAGATTCAGCTTAATTTGACAACTTAAGTTGGATGAATTTAACGGAGTTTTTGTCCGTACTTGATCGCAAGAATGATTGCCTTAAAACGAGCCGGGGTTCAGTACTTGAAGTCTGACTTGCAAAAGAGAGAGCTCTCTCTTGGGTTTCCCCGAGGCTGATTATTCGTTAAAAAGCGTCAATACGAACGCGGGGAACCTTTATAAAGAAGACCCCTGCCGGTTTTGTGGTGAAAACCGCCAAGCCGGTGGCCCTCTTGGATCAAGGAGACCAAGTAATTATGAAAATCATCTACACCGACGTACTGGTGATTGGTGGCGGTTTGGCCGGTTTGCGTATGGCAGTTGCTGCCAAGCGTCGTGGTCATGACTCCATCGTCTTGTCGCTGGTTCCGCCGAAGCGCTCTCACTCTAAGGCCGCTCAAGGTGGTATGCAAGCATCTTTGGGTAACGTGATTAAAGGTTTGGGCGACAACGAAGACGTCCACTTTGCTGACACGGTTAAAGGCTCTGACTGGGGTGCCGACCAAGACGTGGTTCGCATGTTCGTGAACACCTCCCCGAAGGCAGTGCGTGAATTGGCTGCTTGGGGTGTGCCCTGGAGCCGTATTACCCCGGGTGATCGTCAAGTTATTATTAACGGCGAACGCGTTACGATTACGGAACGCAAGGAAGCCGCTGGCTTGATCGGTCAACGTGACTTCGGTGGTACGAAGAAGTGGCGTACGTGCTTCGTGTCTGACGGCACGGGCCATGCTATGTTGAACGCTGTTTCTGACCGTATTATTGCTGAACGTGTTCCGGTTGTTGAACGTGTCGAAGCTATCGCTTTGATTCACGACGGCAAGCGTTGCTACGGTTCTGTCGTTCGTGACTTGATCACGGGCGAATTGATGGCTTACGTTGCTAAGGCTACGGCTATCGCTACGGGCGGTGCTGGTAAGCTCTTCCGCGTGACGACGAACGCTCAAATCTGTGAAGGTACGGGTCACTCTTTGGCTTTGGAAACGGGTGTTGCCACGTTGGGTAACATGGAAGCTGTTCAGTTCCACCCGACGGGTATTTTCCCCGCTGGTATTCTCGTGACGGAAGGTTGCCGTGGTGACGGTGGTTTGTTGCGTGATGCCGACGGCCACCGCTTCATGCCGGACGTTGAACCGGAAAAGAAGGAATTGGCCTCTCGTGACGTCGTGTCTCGCCGTATGGAAGAACGTATTGCCCAAGGTAAGGGTGTGAAGAGCCGCTTCGGTGAACACATCTGGTTGGACATCACGTTGTTGGGCGAACATCACATCAAGCACAACTTGCGTGAAGTTTATGAAATCTGCCACTACTTCTTGGGTGTTGACCCTGTGAAGGAATGGATCCCTGTGCGCCCGGCACAACACTACACGATGGGTGGTGTTCGTACGGACTACACGGGCGAAAGCCGTCAATTGAAGGGCCTCTTCGCCGCTGGTGAAGCTGCTTGTTGGGACATGCACGGTTTCAACCGCTTGGGCGGTAACTCCGTTGCTGAAACGGTTGTCGCAGGTATGTTGGTTGGCGAATACATCGCTGACTTCTGCGAAAAGGCCGAAAACGTCATCGACATCCCGACCTCTATCGTTTACGACTTCATCAAGCGCGAACAAGCCAAGCTCGATGCATTCTGCAACGGCAAGGGCACGGAAGACGCTACGGTGTTGCGTACGCGCATGCAAGACATCATGACCTCCAAGATCGGTATTTTCCGTCGCGGTGCTGATATGGAAAGCGCTGTGAGCGAATTGGAAGACCTCTTGAAGCGTTCCTACAATGTTTCTTGTAAGAGCCAATTGGGCGCTAACGCCGAATTGACCTACGCTTACCGCACGCAAAAGATGTTGCGCTTGGCCTTGGCCATCGCCGTCGGTGCTGCTACCCGTACGGAATCCCGCGGTGCTCACTTCCGTGAAGACTACCCGGTCCGTGACGACAGCAAGTGGTTGAAGCGTACGTTGGCTTCTTGGACGAACGAAAGCGATACGATGCCGACGCTCTCCTACGAAGACCTCGATGTTAACAAGATGGAATTGCCCCCGGGCTGGCGTGGTTACGGTGCTAAGAACTACATCGACCACCCCGATACCGCTCGCCGTCAAGCCGAAGTGGACGAAATTCGTGCCAAGATGGAAGCCGAAGGCGCCGACCGTTTTGCTATCCAAAACGCATTGTTGCCGTACGCCCACCTCTTGCCGAAGCGTTTGCAAGGTAAGAACGAACGTATCGATGAACCCTTAGCCTAAGGAGCTGACGAAAAATGAGTGAAAACAAACCCCAAAAGCAACATCGTCTGCTCAAGATCAGCATTTTGCGCTACAACCCGGCTGACCCGGCTAGCGTGCCGCATATGCAGACGTTTGAATTGGAAGAATCCGATTCCATGACGTTGTTTATTGCTTTGAATGAACTTCGCGACAAGCAAGATCCTTCTTTGCAATTTGACTTCGTTTGCCGCGCTGGTATCTGCGGTTCCTGCGCCATGATGATCAATGGTAAGCCGGGCTTGGCTTGCCGTACGTTGACCCGCGACTTGCCGACCGAATTCACGTTGGCTCCGTTGCCGGCCTTCGAATTGATCGGCGACTTGTCCGTTAACACGGGTAAGTGGATGCGCAATATGAGCGAACGCATGGAAACTTGGGTTCACTTGAAAGAACAAGAAGTGGATATCCGCCACAAAGAAGAACCGATGGACCCGCAATTGGCCGAAGATATTTATCTTCTCGACCGTTGTGTGGAATGCGGTTGCTGTATCGCTGGTTGCGGTACGGTCCGTATGCGTCCTGACTTCGTTGGCGGTGTGGCCATCAACAAGATCGCCCGCTTCCGCTTAGACCCGCGCGACCAACGTAACGACGCTGACTTCTATGAAGTCGTGGGCGACGACTCTGGTGTGTTCGGTTGCATGTCCTTGTTGGCTTGCCATGACTTCTGTCCGAAGCAATTGCCTTTGAAGACGCAAATCGCCTTTATCCGTCGTAAGATGGCTGAACAAGGTATTCGCGGCTACGATAAGGTTTTGCCGACGCCGAAGAAGGCTATCCCGATCAAGGTCGTGAAGTAATTCTCGAAGTTGGAGTCAAACCAAGCCTGTTGAAAGACAGGCTTGGGGAGATGAAGATTTCGAAACCCTACATATCAACGATGGACCGACGGTGAGTTGCCAATTTTTCACCGATCAACGGTATGTAGTTTTTCCTAACGGAGACGCCTTAAAGACGCCTTCCTTTATATAAAAATTGAGGAGCAAAATAACATGTCTCGTATTGAATATGACTTCCTTGGTGGTAAGGAAATTTCTGACGATTGCTACTACGGCGTTCAAACGCTTCGTGGCAAAGAAAACTTCTGCATCACGGAAATGTCCATGGCTCAAGAACCGTTCTTCATCATTGCTTTCGCATATGTGAAGAAGGCTGCCGCTATGGCCAACAAGGAACTCGGCACGGTCCCGGCCAACGTCGCTGACGCTTTGATCTGGGCTTGTGATCAATTGATCGCTGGCAAGTACCACGACCAATTCGTCACGGACTGGATCCAAGGTGGTGCCGGTACGTCCACGAACATGAACTGCAACGAAGTTATCTGTAACTTGGCCGCTGAAAAGTTGGGTTCCAAGAAGGGTGACTACGCTTTGGTTTCTCCTAACGACCACGCAAACTTCGGTCAATCCACGAACGACACGTACCCGACCGCTTTCCACGTCGCTTTGTTGCTCCGCAGCAACGTTATGTTGAAGGCTGTTGAAGAACTCGTTGAATCCTTCTACAAGAAGGCTGACGAATTCAAGTCCGTGTTGAAGATGGGTCGTACGCACTTGCAAGACGCTGTGCCGATGACCTTGGGCCAAGAATTCCACGCTTGGGGTTTCACTGTTGCTGACGAAATCAAGACGATTAAGGAAGCTCAAGAACACCTCTGCACGATTAACCTCGGTGCTACCGCTATCGGTACGACGGTTACGGCTCACCCGGAATACCCGGCCCTCGCCTCCAAGTACTTGGCTGAATTGACGGGCTTCCCGCTCAAGAACAGCGAAGACTTGATCGCTTGCACGTCTGACTGCGGCTCTTATGTTGCTTTGTCTAGCGCCATGAAGAGCTTGGCCATCAAGTTGACGAAGGTCTGCAATGACTTGCGTCTCTTGGCTTCTGGCCCGCGTTGTGGTTTGTCTGAAGTGAACTTGCCGCAAATGCAACCTGGTTCTTCCATTATGCCGGGTAAGGTTAATCCGGTTGAATTGGAAGCCATGAACCAAGCTGCTTTCGTTGCTATCGGTTTAGACACCACGGTCATGTTGGCTGCTTCTGCTGGCCAACTCCAATTGAACGTGATGGAACCGCCGATCACGTGGGCTTTGTTCTTTGGCATGAAGGTTATGACCAATGCTATGAACGGCATGCGCACGAAGTGCATTGACGGTATCACCGCCAATGAAGAACACTGCAAGGAACTCGTGATGAACTCTTTGGGTATCGTCACGCTCTTGAAGCCGCACTTCGGTTACAAGACCTGCTCTGAAATCGCCCACGAAGGCTATCATACGGGCAAGTCCTTACATCAACTCGTCGTTGAAGAACGTAAGTTGATGACGCAAGAACAATGGGATCACACCTTCAACTTGCAAAACTTGATCGCTCCTAAGTTCGAAATGTAATTGTTTGACCTTAGGGTAAACCACGTACCTATTTACGTAGGTAAGCGGTAAGGTATCACCATCGGTTGGTCTGGATACCGAAAGGTATCCAGGCTGGTCGATAGGGAATTGGTTATAGAGAAGTTCTCCAAAGAGTTTCTCCATAACTAACAAATAAAATAAAATAAAATAAAATAAAAGATCTCCATCTCTGGAGGGTAAAATGGATTTGATGTTAATTTTACAAATTATCGTGCTCTTGGGCGCCATCTTCCTTGGCGTTCGCCTCGGCGGTATCGGTATCGGTTACGCTGGTGGTTTGGGCGTGCTCATTTTGGGCTTGTGCCTCGGTATGAAGCCGGGTAACATTCCCTGGGACGTGATCTTGATCATTGCGTCCGTGATCTCCGCTATTTCTGCTATGCAATTGGCTGGTGGCTTGGACTACTTGGTTCAAATCGCTGAACGCATTTTGCGTGCTAACCCGAAGCACATCAACTACTTGGCTCCGATCGTTACGTACGTTTTGACGATCTTCGCTGGTACGGGTCACACGGCTTTCTCCATGATCCCGGTTATCGTTGAAGTTGCTAAGGAACAAAACATTAAGCCGGTGGCTCCGTTGTCCATCGCTGTGGTTTCTTCCCAAATCGCTATTACGGCTTCCCCGGTTTCTGCTGCTGTGATCTACATGGCTGGCGTGTTGGAAGGCTTCGGCTGGTCCTACCCGTTATTGCTCGGCATTTGGTTGGTTACGACGTTTGCTGGTTGCATGTTGACGGCTTTCGTGATGGGCTTCATCACGAACATGGACCTCAGCTCTGACCCGGTCTACAAGGATCGTTTGGCTAAGGGCTTGATCAAGGCTTCCGTCCCGTCTTCTGAAAAGCAATTGCTTCCGTATGCTAAGCGCTCTGTGATGATCTTCTTGGTTGGTGTGTTGGCTGTTGTGTTCTACGCTTCCGCTATCTCCCCGGCCGTTGGCCTCATCAAGCCGGTCATCGTTCCGCGTGACGCTGCTATCATGTCCTTGATGCTCTTGGTCGGTACCTGCATCACGATCTTCTGTAAGATCGAACTCGGCGAAATCGCTAACCAATCCGTGTTTAAGTCCGGTATGGTTGCTATCGTCTGCGTGTTGGGCGTGGCCTGGTTGGGCGACACGTTCGTTTCTGGCCACAGCGCTGAAATTAAGGCGTTTGCTGCTGACACGGTTGCTTCTAACCCGGCTCTCTTGGCTGTTGTGTTCTTCTTTGCTGCTATGCTCTTGTATAGCCAAGCTGCTACCGCTAAGGCCATTACGCCTGCTGTTGTTGCCGCTCTCGGTATCACCTCTGCTAACCCGGGCGACTCCTACATGCTCGTTGCTACGTTCGCCGCTGTGAGCGCCTTGTTCGTGCTCCCGACGTACCCGACGTTGCTCGGTGCCGTTCAAATGGACGACACGGGCACGACTCGCATCGGTAAGTTCGTGTTTAACCACGCTTTCTTCCTCCCTGGCGTTTTGGCAATCGTTTTCTCTGTTGCCCTCGGTTTCGCCGCTTGCGCTATTTTCTAATAAATAGCCCAAGAGTGATCGCTTAGATCACGAGGAATTAGCCCTTCGGGGCTAGAGAGTAGAAGCTCGAAAACATCAAGTTTTCGGGCTTCTTTCGTTTATGTTGTTTTTTGAGTTAAAACAATATTTGTTCATATTCTTACAAGTAGATTTGTTATGATTGTGAACATTGTATTTTTATCCATTGGTTGGCCTTAACCATGTCTTTTTCCATTTTTTTGCAATTTTTGGTCGTCTTGGTTGCGATTTTTGTTGGTGCACGTTTTAATGGGGTAGGCCTTGGTATCTGGGGTGGTGTAGGACTTTTTGTTCTGGCTATGTTTTTTGGTGTAACGCCAACCGAACCCCCGGTAGATGTTCTGCTTATCATTTTAGGGGTCGTAACTGCGGCGGCAACGATGGACGCCGCCGGTGGTATTGACTTCCTTGTTCGAGTAGCCGAGCGCATTATTCGCGCTAATCCTAAAAACATTACGATTGTCGCGCCTTTGGTGACTTGGTTATTTACTTTCTTGTCCGGTACAGGCCATGTTGTTTATCCCTTGCAACCAGTCATTTATGAAACTGCCATTGCAGCGGGGATTCGTCCCGAGCGCCCGATGGCCATCGCAACGATTGCCAGTCAACAGTCCATTACTGCCTCACCTGTGTCAGCTGCAACAGCAGCCATGCTTGGCCTTTTTGCTGCTCGTGGTTGGACGGAGTGGGGGTTAGCTGAAATTCTGATTGTCTGCGTTCCTTCGACTTTACTGGGTGTTTTGGTAGCGGGGATTTGCTCTTTAGGAGTTGGCAAGAATTTGGCTGACGATCCCGAGTATTTAGCTCGATTAAAAGCGGGTTTGATTCCTAAACCTCAACCGATCTCGAATCGTCCGCCTTTATCGAAAAGCGCGAAGATTTCTGCCTGTATCTTCCTTTTGGGGGTGGGATGCACCATCCTTGCGGGTTTCGTTCCGAGTATTCGTACACTGCCGGGTGCCACTGCACCCTTGGGGATGGCGACCGTTTTGGAAATCTTTATGTTGGTAGTAGCCGCTGCCATTTTGGTTTTCTGTAAGCCTAACGTTGCGACTATTGTGTCGACGCCTACGATGCGAGCAGGGATTGTCGCCTTGATCGGTATCTTTGGTTTGGCTTGGTTGGGCGACAGTTTTGTAGCTGCTCACAAGCAAGTGATTTTGGATAGCTTTGGCAGTCTCGTTCAAGACCGTCCATGGGCCTTTGCCTTTGTTTTATTTGCGGTCTCTGTATTGCTTTACTCTCAGGCGGCAACTGCTCGAGCTGTGATGCCAATTGGTATTGCCATGGGGTTAGGGCCTGCGACTTTAATTGGGATGTTCCCTGCCGTTAACGGCTACTTCTTTATTCCGACCTATGGCTCGTTGGTGGCTGCCATCTCTTTTGACTTGTCTGGAACGACCCGTATTGGTAAATACGTACTTAACCATTCGTTTATGATGCCGGGTTTGGTCTCCACCATTGTGGCCGTCACCACGGGTCTTGCCATTGGCAACTTCCTCTAATCATTGACTATCTTTTGTAGGCAGGCTGTTAACCTCGAAGGTTCCATTCTGCTTTGTTATTTTGCTGTGCGGCTTGTCTAAAAAGGAAGGTAATCCAACAGGTGAGCAAAATCCCCACCGTGCAATTCAGGCTAAAGCACTTTGTGAAAGGTGCGTCAATTAAACCAATGATCCCAAAGCTTGCTAGCGTTGCTACAGCTGAGAAAAAGAGCAAAATCGTGTTTTTAGCACCATAGTGACGGTTGGTTTGATAGGCCAATGAGATTGACATACCAACGCCGTAAACGACAACGAGTGCGACAGCGCTGGTGAGCGAGAATGGGATCTTAAACCAACTTAAAATGGCAATCATGCCTAGCGATCCGCCCAATGGTGGAAAGACAATTCGCCAGCTATCTAACCCGTAGTGAAAGAGACTTAATGTGATGGAGGTCACAACGAGCAAGAGGTAGATACCGGTGATAAAGAAACGGCTGTCATTTAAAGCAAGGTTTTGCGTTTCAACCGTATCGATAAAAATCACACCGCTCAATGCATCGCCCAAGGCCCTTAGTTGTGGAATCATGGGCTCAGAAATACCGGCAACTTGAATGATTGAGCTATAGCGCCCATGATGTTCTCCTAACCAGAGATGACGCACAGGGTCAGAAGAATTTGACTTATACCATTGATCAAAATTAATGGGCGGTTGTGTGTTCATATTGGGTTTAATGTCGTAGCCCAAAATATCATTCAAAGGCTTTTGGATACGATAAAAAAGTTCTTGACGGATCTTTTTTACCTGATCGGCTCGCTCGTTCGAAGGTAACCATTTCGAGACGCACGTGGTTGTCATATTGCTAAATCGACGTTGCACAAAACCCATACGTAAGGCTTCTTCATTCATAAGTGTTTCTTGAACGGAACCAGAACTCACCATGAAAAAGCGTTGAGAGCTCGGTAGCATCAGCATTTGTTCGACTCGAGCATTGTCCAATTGCAATGACAACGGGATTTCAGCGGG
>USIM01000005.1 GCA_900554675.1 uncultured Sutterella sp. | reverse complement strand
CAGAATACCCCATTTCATCCGCTCTGTGAAGATGTAGAGCCGGGGGGGATCCAGCGATTGTGCACGCTTTCTAACTGGTTGGGTCACGGAGGAGGCTCCGCTGTGAGAGATTCGCAGCGTATGGGAAAGAATCATGCTCTGGGAGCTTGACTTCTTAAGAACCAATCCTAAATACTTAACGCTAAGGCTAATGACGCTCGACGCGCGCGGCGCGAACACTTTTTACTCCAAGGGAGCAAGACAATGGGATGCTGCTGCAATAATACGAAAGACGATAAGAATCAGAGCCCTGACTGCATGGCCAGCAAGAGCACGGTTGTCACCACGCCCGAAGGCGAAGATGTCGAAGTCAACTTCAACATGGGAACCGGTGAAGTGACCTATGGGAAGAAGACCGGATGCTGCTCGGACAAGTCCGACGGTACATCTTCCGGCGGTTGCGGTTGTTCAAAGTAAGGGATGAGAGCGGATTGTTTTTGAAACAGTTCAAAGTCGAAAAGCTCCAAGCCAAAAAAGAACGGAGGAAGATTGGTAAGGTGGGTATCCCTTGCACGCTCTTCCTCCGTTTTTTTAGAAACGGCTGATTGATAGTCTGCGTAAGGGGAATTTCCCTTGCGCTTTTTTATTCCACACGGAGCTTTCCAGAAAGAAATATGTCCCCAATGCCTTTGTTGCCCTGACTCCTCATTGTTCCAATAAATACCAATAGGCCCAATGCCATAACACAGGTTCCCATGAGTGGGAAACCCGAGTGGGGGATTCGATAAACGCGAAAGTCGTGGGAGAGGAAGGGGGGAGGTTTGGAGGGGGAAGGAGGACCTTACTGGAGAAAGGTTCTCCTTCCCCCTCCAATCTTCTTTACAGAATCTGCTTGAGGAACTGCTGTAGGCGAGGATGCTCGGGATCGGAGAAGAACTTGGCCGGAGGCGCCACTTCAAGGATTTGCCCCTGATCCATAAAGACGATGCGGTCGGCCACTTCGCGGGCAAAACCCATTTCGTGGGTGACGCATACCATCGTCATGCCTTCCTGCGCGAGCTTGACCATAACGTCGAGCACTTCGTTAATCATTTCCGGGTCAAGTGCAGAGGTCGGTTCGTCAAAGAGCATGCACACCGGATCCATGGCCAAAGCACGAGCAATGGCCACGCGCTGTTGTTGACCGCCAGAGAGTTGACCGGGGAATTTATTCGCATGATCTTCTAAGTGCACTCGGGCCAGTAATTCCAAGCCGCGTTTGACTGCTTCTTCTCGAGTGCGTCCTAAAACCTTCATTTGTGCCAAGGCCAAATTGTCAGTGATCGACAAGTGAGGGAAAAGCTCAAAGTGTTGGAACACCATGCCAATGTGTTGACGCAATTTGGGTAAATCGGTTTTGGGATCGCCCACATTGATGCCATTGACAATGATTTCTCCTTCTTGAAAAGGTTCCAAGGCGTTAACACATTTAATCAATGTCGATTTGCCGGAACCCGAAGGGCCACACACCACAACGACTTCACCTTTGTCGACCGTGGCCGAACAATTTTTTAAGACTTGAAACGACTCAGAGTACCACTTGCTGATATTGCGAATTTCAATCATTGAGAATTTCCTTAACAACGACTAAAGTCGGGCTTACGACCTTCTTGGAAGGCAGCAATCGCTTCCTTCGTTTCATTGGCTTGAAGGCGCAAGAGCGTTTGTTCTTTTTCCATTGTGAGCGTAGAGCGAATTTGTTGGGCTAAGTGACGACGCAAGAGTTTCTTGGTTGCACGAAGACTACCCAAGGGCATTTGCGTTAAGCGAGCTGCGCGGTTAAGCGTTTCTTGGACGACTTCGCCGGGCTTACAAATGCCGGTAATCAAACCCATTTCACTGGCTTCAATGGCAGAAATCGGTTCACTTAATAAAAGTTTTTCAGCGGCCTTTTGATAACCGGCTTTACTCATAGCAATTTGAGAAAGACCGTATTCAGGCGTTAAGCCTAAAGCCGTAAACGGCATGGAGAAAAGCGTCTTTTCAGAGCAGTAAGCCATGTCGCAATAAGAGAGAATCGCCACGCCCAAACCTAAGCAAGGCCCTTCAACGGCGGCCAAAATGGGTTTATCAAAGGCGATTAGCGCTTCAATCAAGGCGTCATAAGCGCTTTCGGTGACATCGGTTCGCTCAAGCGTTTCCTTGAGGTCGGCTCCAGCGCAGAAAATGGCGTCTTGGCCTCGAATGACCACACAGTGAACATCATCGTCTTTTTGGGCTTGAACCAAAATTTCAACAAACGTTGCACAGCTTTTGGCATCAAGAGCGTTGCGATTGGCTAAACGCGCAATTTCAATTTGGCAAATCCCTTGATCGATAGAAACATTAAGGTCGGACATAGTTTTAGAGCGTTAATGTAAAAGTAATAAAGTTGTCGTTGTCGGTTTCTTCTTGGCGTTGATAGCCCAATGCCTTCATGAGGGCAAACATACCTTCGTTACCCTTGAGGACATAGCCGACAAGTTTCGTAATTTTCTTTTTCTTAGCTTCTTGAGCCAAGGTTGTCATCAAAATGCGAGCAAGCCCTCTTTGTTGCCATGCATCTTCAACGATGACGCCGAATTCGGCAACCGACGAACCGTAAAGGCGCTTAAAGCGAGCAACGGCTCGGATTTCTTCCGGCGCATCCATGTCAAAAGCGACAATGGCCGTTTCGCGGTTGTAGTCAATATTGGTGAGTTCCACCAACTTTTCTCGAGCCAATTCGGTCGATGAAATATGGAATCGCAAATAGGCCGTTTGCGGCGACAAGCGAGAAAGGAAGGCTTTTACCGCATCGTAGTCGTGCTCACGGATGCTACGCAATTGAATAAAACCGTTTTTGACCGGCAACCACTCGTGATCGAACACAGGAGCGGGAGAGAGCATCAAGTGAGAGGCCTGTTGGTCTTTCTTTAACGGCATATCGGCAATACCGATGTGGGCATCAAGCACAACGCATCCACCTTCGTCCACCAAGAGGGGATCGATATTGAGATTGCGAATGGCCGGGATTTCCGTCACAAGAGTGGATAAACGAAGCAAAACTTGGACCAATGCGTCCTTGTTGACTTCGGGCATGCCTCGGAAATTGTTCAAACTTTGAGCAATTTGCGGTTTTTCAATTAACTTTCTGGCAAGCGGCTCTGTTAAAGGCAAAAGCTCTAACGCACTGTCTTGATAGATGTCACCCATGCGACCGCCGGCACCAAAGCGAATCACCGGACCAAAGCGGGAATCCGTTTGAATGTTAATGCGAAGTTCTCGTCCGTTTTCAACGTTGATTTGGCGTTGAACAAAAATGCCACGAATGCGAGCGTAAGGCGCTTTGGTACGAACGTTTTCTAAAAGCTCTTCACTTTCTTCCAAAGCTTGTTGGATATTGCGAACATTAAGACGCACACCGCCCACGTTACTCTTATGAACAACGCCTTCAGCCAAAACCTTCAACACAACGGGGAATCCCAAAGATTGGGCCGCATCGGCAGCTTCTACTGGAGACGTAGTGAAAATACCGCTTGCGGTTGAAAGGCCCATGGAGGCCAAAATGCGCTTGGTTTCCAACTCATCGAGCGTGAAGTCTTGCTCTTGAAGTTTTTTTCCAATGAGTTCTTGCGCTGCTTGGATATTCATGGGCAACAAAGCGTTGCCTTCAGCGACAGCACCAGCAATAAAGCGGCGGTTTTCTGCGTGGCGACTTAACCATGAGAAAGCTTGAACAGCACGCTCAGGGCTCTTAATGGCCGTAATTTGTTGAGCATCCAATTGATGGCGAGCCGTAACGGCTTGCTCTTCACCCACCCAGGCGGTAATAACGGGTTTATAGGTGGATTCCGTTGCGTACGACAAGGCATCACAGAGGTGCTTGACGGGCATGGTAAAGGTCGGCGCTGCAATCACAATAATGCCGTCAACGTTTTCATCTTGATTTAAAGCGTCTAAGGCGAGCTTCATGCGGCGAGGATCGGCATCGGCCCAAAGGTCAACCGGATTGGTAAAGGGCAAGGGGTTATCGAAAAGTTGCCCCAAACGTTGCGTCGTTGCACTCGTGAGATTGGCTAATTTCACGCCGTACTTGCTGGCAGCATCGGCGGCCAACACACCAAAGCCAGAGCCGTTACTGATAATGCCGATACGGTTGGCACGGGGAAGACGTCGAGAAGAGAAAATCTCAATGGCAGCTAACAATTCATCCAAGTCGTAGACGCGAATGGCACCGGCACGATCTAAAAGAGCATTGAAAGCATCATCGTCACCAGCTGGAACCGACATGCGGCTTGCCAAAAGTTGGCCGGCTTGTAAGCTCTTGCCGCCACGCAACACGATGACCGGTTTTACGCGGGCAGCTTCTCGAACGGCCGAGAAAAATTCTCGAGGATTACGAATCCCTTCAACGTGCAAAACGATGACGCGCGTAGCGCGGTCTTGCGCCATGAAATCAACCACTTCATCCATCGTGACATCGATTTCATCGGTCGTATTGACTAAGGATGAAAAGCCAAGACCATTGGCTTGAGCATAAGAGAGCACAGAAGTGGAAATAACACCCGATTGGGCGGCAAAACCAATGCTGCCTTTATTGGGAATTTGCATCCAATAGCTTGCGTTAAAACCGATTTCCGGACGCATAATGCCGAGGCAATCGGTACCAATTAGGCGAATGCCCAAAGAGTGTGCTTTATTAACAATGAGAGCTTGCCAAGAGGGATTACTCGTTACCGAGGCTTCGGTAGGCGTTAAAACAACAAAATGCGTGCCTTTAGCGGCGACCTCTTCGAGCACCTTTTCAATGACTTTGGTGCTTGTCGCAATAACGGCTAAATCGACGGGTTCTTCAATGTTTTTGATTGATTTGTAGCAAGGCACGTCACCAAGAAAATCGTACTTGGGATTGACGGGATAGGCCTTGCCGGAGAAATTGCCATCCATGAGGCTTTTCCATAAAACCGTGCCTCGAGACTCTGCTCGATCACTGGCTCCGATCACGGCCACGGAATTAGGAATCAAAGCGGGGGTTAAATGATGGGCGCAAACCATTTTAAACAGTAATAAATAAGCAAAAGATTAACAGTCTATTGTACCGTAAGAGACAGGGCTAAACGCTTGATTTTTCGATTTGTACAAAAATTTTCTTGATGTTTTGAAGTGTGAAAAAGGTAAACAACACGCGACTCATTAAGTCGCAAGCTTTTGATTTATTGTCATCTCTTTCGAGACTCAACATTAGGTCGGTTTACAACAACCCTTGAGCTATCAGCTGATAGCCCAATCCTTGCAAATTTTGACTTGCATTTAAGTCACTGTGGGCTCGGAGACCACAGCTTGGGCAAACAAAACGATGTTTTGTTCGCTTCCCAATTTCTCCACACGTCGAACAAGTCTGCGATGTGTATCTCGGATCCACATACATCACACTTAGTCCCTTTCGGTGAGCTTTATACTCTATCTGTTGTTGAAGCTCTTTAAATGCCCAACGGTGGAGTCTGGCTTTAACACGTTTACCAGCTTTGATCCGCTCTCGAATATGGGTTAGATCCTCTAACACAATCACTGAGGCATTTTGTTTGATCGCTTGTTCAACAACCTGTTTACTCACCACGTGATTCTCATGGGTCACATGTCGTCTTTCTCGGCCCGAAGCTTTCTTTAAGTGCTGTCTTGCACTCTGAGAGCCATTGCGCTGTAAACGAGCTCGTAACCCTAAGTATTTTTCACGTTTGAATTTCAGTTGTCCCGCCTTCCAAATTTGTCCATTTGAAATGGCAGCAATATTGTTCTCTCCTACATCAACACCTAGCACTGCACTTTTTGACAAGGTTTGCTTTAATTCCTCAATACCCGTTTCGCTTTCTACGCTAATATGCAACGCCCAATAAGTTCCACGCTTAGAACGACGCAAGACCAAATTTGATTCTTTCATCTTGCCCTTATTGAGGGCGTTGAGTTGATGGTTACCTGGGCACAGCTTCACGCAAACTCGTCCTTCTACGGTAAAAATGGTTGCCGTTGAAAGATCGTCACTATAGCGAATCGTATTTTTATCTAAATGGATCGAAGGATTTTTAAAAACAATCGTTTTTAACTCTTCCTCTTTTTTCTGACGCGGTTGATTGGATAATTTTGTCTTGTAAGCACTCGAAACCGAACGAATCGCATTACAAGCTAACTGAGAGCCCAAGCTAGGAATGGCTTCTCTTAGAGCGTAATAAGCCTTGTGATGCAAATTAAAGCGTTGCCAGTTTCGCTCTTTGGGATTCGTGCGAGCGAAAGGAACCAGAAAATTACATGCATCACGATACAATTGACGTGTTTTTTCGAGTTTGAGCGAAACCTCTTGTGTCATTTCCAATTTGACACAGACCGTCGTTGTCATTTTGATGGGAGCCTTTAACTTACCGGCGCCCTTTGATATGTTCAGTTCTTTCAATGTATCGCTCAATGGTTTCAGAACTGACGTTACCTGCCGTTCCTACGTAATAAGAGGGAGACCACAGGTGGTCACCCCAAAACTTCTGTTTTAATTCCGGGAATTTAACAAACAAGGTTCTGGCTATTGATCCTTTAAGAATCTTCATCACTTCTGCCACGGAGATACTCGGGGGCAAGCTAACAAATAAGTGGATATGGTCAGGTTGAATTTCAAGTGCAAGGACGTCCCATTGTCTTTGAGTACAAATCTCACGGATCAAACGCTCTGTTTCTGTTGCGATATTACCAACAAGAACAGCTTTTCTGTATTTTGGACACCAAACCGCATGGTAAGCGGTTTGATAGACACTGTTACGCTGAAAGACGATTTTAACCATGGTTAGATAATTCAACACATGGTTAAATATTATAATGTTCTCGATTGTTAATTTCTTGCGCTAGCGCAAGAAGCGATTCCTCTCGGGGCTAAAGTCCCAAGTTTCCTCGCTAATTTTCTATGAAGTGCAGAGGGGATTTTCTCTCTACGATGCAGTCGGAAAGCTCGAAAACAAGGTGTTCTTTTCATTAAAATGAACAGTAAGGATTAAAGAAAAAGTCATTGGAGTTTTTTTATGAAAGTCAATGGTGTACCTACCCGCACAATTTGGTCAATTGATAACGGTCAGGCGATCGGCATTATTGATCAAACCAAACTACCTTATGCCTTTGAAAAGGTTGAACTTCGTTCTTGGAAAGAAGTTCAACGTGCCATTGCAACGATGATGGTGCGTGGCGCTCCTTTGATTGGTATTACGGGCGCTTGGGGTATGGTTTTGGCCATTAAAGATGACCCCAGTGACGAATCGATTCACCAAGTTCGAAGTGAACTCATTTCAACGCGTCCTACGGCAGTGGATTTACAATGGGGGGTGGATAGTATCGTTAAGGCCGCGATGCCTTTAAGCCCTAAAGATCGCTTTGTGGCAGCACTTAAAAAAGAAGAAGAAATGACGCAAGCCAATGTGTTGGCTAACCGAGCGATTGGTACGCATGGGGCTAAACTCATTGCCGAACTTTATGCGAAAAAACGTACACCGGTCAATATTTTGACCCACTGCAATGCCGGTTGGTTGGCAACGGTCGACTATGGGACGGCCTTGTCTGCGGTTTATATTGCTTTTGAACAAGGCATTCCGCTTCATGTTTGGGTTGATGAAACGCGTCCTCGCAATCAAGGTTTGTTGACGGCCTGGGAATTGGCCTCTTTCGGTGTCCCTCATACGGTCATTGCCGATAATGCAGGCGGTCACTTGATGCAGCATCGTGAAGTCGATATGGTGATTGTGGGGGCCGATCGTGTAACGGCCGTGGGTGACGTGGCCAATAAGATCGGCACCTATCTAAAAGCCTTGGCTGCAAAAGATATGGGTGTGCCTTTTTATGTGGCAGCCCCCTTCTCGACCATTGACTGGACGATTCAAGACGGCAAACACAGTATTGAAATTGAAAATCGTGACGGCAACGAATTGCGTTATGTTCAAGGCGTGAACGATGACGGTCAATTAACGAAGATTGAATTGATTCCGCCACAAATCAATGTGGAAAATCCTGCGTTTGACGTAACGCCTGCTCGCTTAGTGACAGGGATCATCACGGAACGCGGAGTGTGTCAACCTGAATTTTTAACGCGCCTTTTCCCTGAAGGGGCTCGCGCTTCAACGCGTTGGTGAGGCCACTGGTGTCCGACTCGTTATTTGAAATAGCACAAGCGGTGATTCAAACCGCTTGTGACATGAACCGCTTAGGCATTAACGTCAACAAAAGCGGTAACGTCTCTGTGCGTGTAAAAAAGGGACAAACGGAAGGTTTTCTGATTACGCCGACCGGGATTGCCTACGAAGCACTCCAAACGGACGATCTGGTTTTTGTGCCTCTTAATGCGCAATCTTTAGACGATATCAACGCCAAACGTTTACCGTCGAGCGAATGGTTGATGCATGCCGAAGTTTTTCGTCAAAAGCCGACCGTTAACGCCATTGTTCATACACATTCTGTGTATGCCACCGCTTTGGCCTGTCAAGAAATGTCTATTCCGGCTTTCCACTATATGGTCGCTGTGGCCGGTGGCGACGATATTCCTTGTGCTCCCTACGCTTTATTTGGAACCCCTGAGCTAGCGGATTATTGTGCAAAAGCTTTGGAAAATCGTCACGCATGCCTATTGTCGCAT
The DNA here is from genome assembly GCA_900554675.1 of uncultured Sutterella sp. Lineage (GTDB taxonomy): Bacteria > Pseudomonadota > Gammaproteobacteria > Burkholderiales > Burkholderiaceae_F > Aphodousia. The sequence goes on along the minus strand of USIM01000005.1, from coordinate 6,247 downwards.
CATGGGGTTGTGGCCACGGGGATGGACTTATCAGCAGCGCTCAAACTTGCTCACGAAGTCGAAAATTTAGCCAAGACGTACACAGTGGTTTACCAATTAGGGACACCTAAAATTTTAGATTCTGAGAAAATGAAGGCTGTTCAAGAAAGGTTCAAAACGTATGGCAAACAAAAATAATTTGGGTGCGCCTTGCTGGATTAAGCCTGATGGCTCTCCCGTGTCTTGCACTGAAAAAGTCAAAGTTCTCAATGAAAACTACGAAGAGCTTCGTACGTTACTCAAAGATGCTTTAGAAGATGCCTTGGTGTTGGGGTGCTCTGAAGCACAGGTGCGTCAAAATTTTCACGATTTGGTCGATAGCATCGAGTCCGATATCAAAGAGCACCAAGTTCATCCTTAGCGTTTCCCAATTAATAGCCAAAGCGCAGTGGTTGCACACAGTGCCGCCACACTGTAAAAACTCATGAAGTAGTGAGCTGAGAGGCTGTGTATCCAACCAAAGAGTAACGGTAAGAAAATCGCACCGCCGAACGTGAAAAAGAGCGTGCCACCGGTGGCAACACTTGCTTTACCTTCAGGGGCAATGCGTGCAACATTGGCCAAATAAACGCCGTTCCAACCAATAGCAGAAGCGCCTAAGCAAACCGCAGTAGTAACCATCCAATAAATCGATGTTTCAGCGTTAAAAAAGCCTGTTAAAGACAGCATGGCTGCCATTAAAAAGCCAAGAATTGACAATGTGATTCGAGCCGAGTGAATCCAATCGGAAAAAATGCCCCAAAAAAGACGTCCGCAGATGCCACCAATACCGGTTGCGGTCAAAAGCATTCCGGCGACAACGATGGAAATCGAGATGTCTTCAACGAGGTAGGCAACCAGAAAACTCAAAACACACATTTGCGTGCCGTTATAGACAAAGGATGCCACGCACATACTGCGAAGGCCTTTATCAGTCGTAACCAACCTCAATGCGTTTAACACCGATTGAATACTGAATTTAAACGTTCGATCCATGTGATCGTCCAAGCGATCGCGGTGGTACATGACAAGTAAGGCCACACAAAGTGCCAAAATCGCCATGACGTGAGGGCCAGCGTGCCAATCGTTGGCCCACAAAGCAATGCTGGGAATCACTAATCCCGTTAAGGCGCTTCCCAAAGGGACGGCGGTTTGCTTGAGTGAAAAGACAAAACCCATGCGTTCTTTTGGAACAGTGTGCGCCAAAATGTCACTTGAAGCCGGAGTGATGGGGCCGTAACTCAAACCTAAACAGAAAGCTCCCAAATAAATCACACCGAAATGTGAGAAGGAACTTAAGAGTAAACCAATGGCGGCTAAAACAAGCGCTCCTTGCGAAACATGAATGCCGCCGTAACGCGTCACCATGGTGCCACCAATCACCGCTGATATGGCCGCGCCAATGTAGAGGCAACAAACGTATGTGCCGATAAAGGAACTCGGGACACCAAGAGAGACGGCCACCAACGGAGCGATGGCAGACAGTGTCACGGTCGAGGCCGTTGCCATGGTTTGAACGACCATGGTGGAAGTCAGAGCAAGTGGAATGACAGAGCGCATAGCAATATTTTGAGACATACAACCAATGATACTCGCTTAAATGCCAGAGACATCCTGAAACAGAATATTGCTCAGGTTGTAACCGCCTTTTGAGATACAATTTTCTATAGAGTAGGAGAACAAGTCATGCCAGCGAAAACAAAAATCATTGCGCTTTTATGTGCGGCTTTGGGAATGGGAATGTTATCCGGTTGTGCGATGCATCCGGATTGGGTCAAGCCCGGTCAAGAAGAGGCTTCCGTTGTGAATCAAATCGGCGTGCCGGACTCGCGTATTGAGTACCCGGTCGTTTTACCTTGGTTTATTCCGGTCAACCCTTTGGATTTGAAACCTATTGGATGCACTTTGATAAAGACGGTCGTTTCATCGGCAAAGAAAGAACCATGAACGAAGAACACTTCAAATTAGTGAAGGTGGGTGTCCATACTAAGGCTGACATTTACCAACTCTTTGGTCGTTGCGCTCAGGAGTACGAATTCCGACTTCAAGATCAAACCGCTTACATGTACCGCTTTGAAGAAGTGGGTGGCCATCGGATGGCATTTTGGGTGCAGTTTGACCGCAAAGACGTTGTTACCGAGTGGGCGATTACACAAGATCCCTGGGATAATGACGGAGATTTCTTGAAACTGAATTAAAAAAGAGCGCCGAATTTTCGGCGCTTCTTTTTTTCCTACTGCGGATTATTCTGCAGGTTGCGGGTTACGCAAACGGATGTGCAATTCACGCAATTGCTTTTCGTCCACAGGAGCCGGAGCTTGTGTGAGCAAGCATTGAGCGCGTTGCGTCTTCGGGAAGGCAATCACGTCACGGATGGACGGAGCACCGGCCATGATGGTGACGATACGGTCCAAACCGAAGGCGATACCGCCGTGCGGAGGAGCGCCGAATTGCAATGCATCGAGCAAGAAGCCGAACTTAGCACGAGCTTCTTCCGGACCGATCTTCAATGCGCTAAAGACCTTGCTTTGAACGTCAGCGCGGTGGATACGGATAGAACCACCACCGATTTCCCAGCCGTTTAAGACCATGTCATAGGCTTGGGCCAAGCACTTACCCGGATCGGATTCCAAGAGGTCAATATGTTCTTCCTTGGGCATCGTGAACGGGTGGTGACAAGCAACCCAGCGGTCTTCTTCTTCGTCGTATTCAAACATCGGGAAGTCAACAACCCACAAAGCCTTCCAGCCTTCTTCATAAAGACCGTTGGCCTTACCGAAGTCGCTGTGGCCGATCTTCAAGCGCAAAGCACCCAAAGAGTCGTAGACGATCTTAGCGCGGTCTGCGCCGAAGAAGATCACGTCGCCGTCTTGTGCGCCCGTCACTTCGAGGATGTGAGCCAAGAGTTCATCGGACAAGTTCTTCACGATCGGGCTTTGCAAGCCTTCGCGACCCTTGGCCTTTTCGTTAACCTTAATGTAGGCCAAACCCTTGGCACCGTAGATCTTGACGAATTCCGTGTAGGCGTCAATCTCAGAACGCGGCATGCTGGCAGCGTGCGGAACGTTCATGGCAACAACCTTACCGTCGGCCAATTCCGTAGCAGAACGGAAGACCTTGAATTCGCTCGTCTTGGCTTGTTCGGTGATTTCACGAAGTTCGATACCCTTGATGCGCAAGTCGGGCTTATCAGAGCCGAAACGCGTCATGGCTTCGTGCCACGTCATCACGGGGTAGGGATCAGCCAAATCAACATCAATCGTTTCCTTGAAAACTTGACGAATCATGTTTTCCATGATGTTGCGGATTTCGATTTCGCTTAAGAAGGACGTTTCAATATCCACTTGGGTGAATTCAGGTTGGCGGTCGGCACGCAAGTCTTCGTCACGGAAGCACTTAACGATTTGGTAGTAGCGGTCAAAGCCAGCCACCATCAACAATTGCTTAAACAATTGCGGGGATTGCGGCAATGCGTAGAAGTGACCGTCGTGCACACGGCTCGGAACCAAGTAGTCACGAGCACCTTCCGGGGTGCTGCGCGTGAGCATCGGGGTTTCGATGTCGATGAAACCTTGGCGATCCAAGTGGTTGCGGATGGTCAATGCGACCTTGTAACGCAACTTGAGGTTACGTTGCATTTGCAAGCGACGCAAATCCAAAACGCGATAAGACAAACGTGTCGTTTCAGACAAGTTTTCGTCGTCCAAATGGAACGGGGGCGTTTCAGACTTATTGAGGATTTCCAATTCTTGGCAGAGCACTTCGACACCGCCGGAAACCAAGTCAGGATTGGTCGTGCCTTCAGGACGGGCGCGAACTAAGCCAACAACTTTCAAGCAAAATTCATTACGAACAGAATCGGCCGTGGAGAAAACTTCCGGGCGATCCGGGTCGCAAACGACTTGCAACAAACCTTCGCGATCGCGCAAGTCAATAAAAATCACACCACCGTGGTCACGGCGGCGGTGAACCCAACCAAAAAGGGTCACCGTTTGACCAATGAAAGACTCATTGATAAGACCGGTATATTCGGTACGCATAAATGCTCCCAATTGACGGGAAAAGAGTTCCCAAAGAATTAATCGATGTATTTTAGCCTGAAAGTGACGTTTTTTGTACGAGTGCTCTCGTTGTGACCCATCAAAGCAAAGCAAAACATCGCAGAAACCCGAAAGAATTTCTGCGATGTTGTTAACCTAGTCTAAGAAGTTACTCTTCCTCTTCCTTGCGTTGGTACTTGCTCGCTAAGTCAGCTTGTACGCTGGCCGGAACCGGTTCATAAGCATCCAACTCAACAGAGTAGCTACCCGCACCTTGCGTTAAGGCATTGAGGCGGTTAGCGTAACCATCCAAGCCCGTTAACGGCACACGGCCCGTGATGAGCATCATGCCGCCGTTTAAGTTTTCGGTGCCACTCACTTGACCACGACGGCTGGCGAGGTCGCCTGCAATGTCACCCATAAAGTTATCGGGTGCCAAAATTTCAATGCGAACGATCGGTTCAAGCAACGTGGCCTTGGCGTTTTGCAATGCATCCAAGAATGCCTTGCGACCGGCAGAAACGAAAGCCACTTCCTTACTGTCGACCGGATGATACTTACCGTCGTAGACCGTGACGCGAACGTCATAGATCGGGTAACCGGCCACATAACCTTGATCGAGCACTTCGCGAACGCCCTTTTCAACGGCAGGAATCAAGTTGTAGGGAATGGCACCGCCCTTGACTTGGTCAACGAACTTAAAGCCTGCGCCACGCGGCAACGGTTCGATACGAAGGAAGACTTCACCGAATTGACCGGCGCCGCCCGTTTGCTTCTTATGACGTGCATGACCTTCGGCAGGTGCGGCAATCGTTTCACGATAAGGCACACGAGGCGTACTCGTTTCGACTTCCAACTTAAATTGCGTTGCCATGCGTTTAATGACGATCTTAAGGTGTTGTTCGCTTACGCCACGCAACACGGTTTCATTCATAACGGCGTCATGACCGATCTTCAAAGTCGGGTCTTCGCTTACCATCTTTTCAAGCACTTCAGACATACGACCTTCGTCGCCACGGCGAGCGGGGCGCACGGCTAAGCCGAACATCGGTTTCGGGAAGCTCAACTTCTTCATATAGATGCCGCCGTCAATCGAGGCATCATGCAAGACGCTGCCGTAGACAATGTCATCGACCTTGGCAACGGCACCGATGTTACCCGGATTCATTTCGTCGACTTCGAGGCCATCTTTGCCTTGCATCATCATCGGACGCGTAATCTTGAAGGGCTTCTTACTTTCATCAACGAACAACGTCGTGTCTTTGACGATGCGACCTTGGTGCAAGCGGAATAAACCGATCTTGCCGATGTAGGGGTCGTTGACCACCTTAAAGACGTGAGCAATCACGGGACGATCGGCATCGGGCAACGTTGCGTATTCAGAACCGTCAGCGCGGTAGAACAACGGAGCGTTGGCTTCGGTCGGGTTCGGGAGGTGACGAACGAAAACCTTCGTTAAGTCACGCATACCGATTAAATTCTTAGCGGAGGTGAAGCACACCGGAATGATGTGGCCAAGACGCAAAGCTTTGGTCAACGGTGCGTGCAAGCTCTTGGGATCAACGGAACCTTCTTCGAGGTAGCGTTCCATCGTTTCGTCATCCATTTCAACAACGCGTTCAATAAAAGCTTGTTGAACACGTTCCACGGATGCGAAATTGGCTTCACCCTTATCGTTATCGAAACAGTCGATCACGTGGGTGCAATCTTTATTCGGTAAGTTCAACGGAAGCACTTCATTGCCGAAGGCTTCACGCAATTCACCCAATAACTTCATGAAATCGATATTGGGTTGATCAATCTTATTGATAACGATCATGCGGCAAAGGTTACGTTCTTTGGCCCATTCCATCATGCGACGCGTCATCAATTCAATGCCCTTGGTGGCGTCCACAACAACGCAAACCGTCTTAACGGCGTCCAATGCGCCTAAGGCTTGGCCCACGCAATCGGGGTACCCCGGGGTATCAAGTAAGTGAATTCTGACGGGCGTTCCGTCATCTTTTTGAGCATTTAAGTGAGTCACACTCGTGCGAAGAGAGTGTTGAACTTCTTTTTCGAGGGGATCGAAGTCACAAACGGTGTTGGCTTTTTCGATGGCGCCGACTTCCTTGATCATGCCACTGCGATAGAGCAAGGCTTCAACCAAAGTTGTTTTACCCGTGGAACCATGGCCAACAAAAGCTACA
>USIM01000004.1 GCA_900554675.1 uncultured Sutterella sp. | reverse complement strand
AAGCCGTGAAGTTCTTAAAGGGCGAAAAGTATTTAACCGGTTTTGAAAAGTTAAATACTGAAAAGAAGAAGTAACGGTTATGCAGCAAGTTCTGATTCACGTTATTCCTATCTTTTTTGCGCTCTATGCGTTTAAAAGCCTCTTTGGAAAAACTCGTTTTCACTGGGCAGCCAAAATTCTCATTGGCTCAGTGATGCTCATTGCGAGTCAATATCCAGGACTTGCACGTTCCTTTTTTGGGAACCACGATCAAGAAATCCCGTACCTCGGAATCTTGCTTTTAAGTTGGCTTTTTGCCACGCAGTTATTGATGATTCTGATGGCATTTATCAAAGATTTTTTCTTTGTTATTGCCAAAGTTGCCTTCAACCGCCCCATTGTTAAGCACGCAACCACAGGGATCATCATTACCTCATTAGCAACGGCACTTGCCACTTGGGGTACTTATGAAGCGCTTCGTATTCCCCCAGTTTACACCGTAGAAGTTCCTATCAAACACTTACCCAAAGCGTTTGATGGATTTACGATTGCTCAACTCTCAGACCTTCATGCGAGCGCCCTGCTTAACCAAGAACGTCTCGAAAAGGTCGTTGAAAAAACCAATGCGCTAAAAGCCGATCTAATTGTTATTACCGGTGACATTGTCGACGGTCGCGTACAGTCTCGTCTCAATGACGTGATGCCAATTTCGAAACTTTCTGCACCCTATGGTGTCATCGGAATTGAAGGCAACCACGAGCATTACGTGGATTACGATGGGTGGATGAAGACACTGCCTACACTTGGCATCAAGATGCTTCATAACGAACATATCATCATTGACATTAAGGGTGAGAAACTCGCCATCATCGGCATCAATGACCCAATGGCAAAACGTTATAAGAGGGAAATGCCAAATATTAAAAAGGCGTTAAGAGGCGTTGACCAACAAACACCCAAAATTCTTTCTCATCAAATTAAATTCAGCCATGACTATGCAAAAGAAGGAATCGACCTTCAACTATCCGGCCACACCCATGGTGGGCAAATTTTTGGGATGCATTGGGTGGCCCAAATGCTCAACGCCGGTTTTGTCCGAGATGCTTATAACGTTGATGGAATGAAACTTTACGTCAACCGTGGTACGGGACTTTGGTATGGGTTCCCCATTCGGTTAGGCATCGGAAGTGAAATAACTTTAATCAAATTAAGCACTTCGATTTAAATTTACATTTCTCAATAGAGTGTCATCAGTAGAATTAAAGGGTAAACCCTCTATTCTTCTCTTCTTCTATTTTAGGAGTCCCTGATGCCCACTCCCTCTTCCAATAACACAAACATTTTCTGCGCTGTTCGAGTCCCTCTGTACGAACAGGTCAAAAATGCTATCTTGGAAAAAATTCGTTCGGGCGAATGGGCGTATGAGAGCATGATTCCGAATGAAATCGAATTGGCCCATCTTTTCAATGTCAGTCAAGGAACAATTCGCAGAGCCGTTCGTGAACTTTGCGAGGAAAACTATTTAATTCGTAAACAAGGACGCGGAACGTTTGTTTGCAGTTACAACTCTGAACTTAACATTTTCCGCAAAAATTTATTTACGTAGCAAGTGACGATCCTGAGAGACAATGGCAAACAATCACTACGTGTACCTTGTTCGAAATCATTACCCCCTCTGCGAGAGTTTCCAGGCTTCTGGGATTGGAATCCACAGAAGAGGTTATTCATATTCGACGCACGCATCACAATTCCAATGGGAGTGATGAACAACGAATTGAATGTTTCGATGAGTTATTTTTACCCAAAAAATTCTTCCCAACTTTGACTAAAGATATTTTCGACGCTCACAAAGAAAGAAACTTATACCAGTTCTATCAAAATTCGTGCGGTGTCACCATTGCGCACGCCAATGATCAAATAAAAGCCACGCTACTGAATCCTAAACAGGCTGCCTTGGCTAAGGTTACACTTCCCTATCCAGCGATTATTGCCCAACGTATATCTTTTGATATTCACAACAATGCGTGTGAGCTTCGGCACCTTACCACTGTCACAGACGCCTGCCACATCTGCATAAACATGTGAAAAGGAGAGGCATTTTGCCTCTCCCTTAGACCCGAACTAGGAGTGCTTACTTGTGATTCTTCTCTTCTAAGAAGCGAGTAAACACAGCGAAACCATTCGGAAGACTTTGTTCATCTTGGATTTCAAAGTCGCCTTTGTGGTGGCCATTTTGGTTACAGCCAAAGGCAAAGAACGTGCCTTTACCGCCATGGGCCTGAACCTTGCGAATCAACCATGAGCAGTCTTCAGAACCCGACACCCCGCTTTCGACGTAAGCGCGTTGAACAGTGGGAATGGCCTTAGCAATCGCTAAAACGGATTGCACCATTTCAGGATCAGAATCCAACACGGTTGCGGCACCGACTTGCTCGATGGTGTAAGTCACGTCATAGGCCATTGCACAACCTTTAATAATGCGTTGCACGTAGTCGTACATGTACGCATTGACTTCTTCGGTTGCGGCACGCACTTCAATTTGCATTGAAGCGTGCACCGGCACCACATTGCGACCTTCACCGGCAACGAGCTTACCGACAGAGATACGAGTATCTGCACGGCTATTTCTCGGAATACCGGTCAACGTCGTTGCGGCATTACAAGCGGCTAACAAAGCGCTTCGACCGTCTTCGGGATTGGCACCCGCATGAGCAGGTTTCCCCGTAAAGGTGATATCAATTTTCTTAGTAGCCAAGAAACCTTGATCCACAATACTGATTTCACCCAAACGAGGGGACGTCCCAATATGACCACACAAAATGTAATCGACATCGTCCAACAAACCGCTTTCAGACATCGGCAAACCGCCACGCGTGCCTTCTTCGGCCGGTTGGAAGAGTAACTTAATCGTCCCCGTGAGTTCGTCTTTGTGATCCATAACCCAGTGAGCAACGCCTAAACCAACAGACGTATGAGCATCGTGCCCACAGGCATGCATTTGGCCAGCAAATTCAGAGCGATAATTCCCAATATTGGCTTCATGCTTGGGATCCGTAGACTCCTCTACCATGACGCAGTCCATGTCAAAACGGAACATCGTGACAGGGCCCGGACGACCGGTTTCCAACACAGCAACGCAACCAGTATAGCCTTGCGTTTCATCTAAAAACGCTTGAGTAACGCCATTTGCTAAAGCGCGTTTCATCGCTTTTTCAACGAGCGACGGATTGCGTCCCATCACAAAATCAGGGTTCACAGCGGCTTTGCCCATCACGACCGACCAACCCAATTCACGAAGACGGTTAACAACGGTATACATCGTTTCAAATTCCGTCCAACCTTCTTCAGGATGCTTGTGGAATTGGCGGCGATAAGTCACCATTTCTTGCGTGTAATTTGCCATTTTCTTACCTTTCGCTATGTTTCATTCAGATGATTAGAAGAAAATTACCAAGGCAAGCCATGCCGTCATCATCGGGACAGCGGTTCTCTTGACCAAGTCAATCGGAGAAACGCGAGCCATACCGGACAACAAAATCACAACACCAGCGATCGGGCTCATCGTACGGCCTAATTGAGCGCCACACATAGCGAGGTTACCCAATTCAACAATGCTCAAACCCAATTCAGGAGCGTGCGGCGTCACAGCCTCATTAAAGGCAAACGTTGCTGCGTCACCAGAGCCCGTCAAAACGGCCATCACGAACGTACCACCGGCACCACCGATACGAGCGTATTCGCTGGAATTCTTCAACGCTTCAATCAAAGCGTCAACCACGCCCGTTTCACGCAAACCACAAGCGAAAACACCAGCAGCAATGATGATACCCAACACGTTACCGTAACCCTTACCGGCACCATCAAAGAACTTGCGGAAGCACTCTTGAGGATCGGCACGCGTGACAATCATCGTGTAAATCACACCAATCAACATGGCTTGTGCAACACCCATCTTGATAGCAGGAACGCACGTATTGCCCAAAAGCAAAATGATCAACGGCAACATCGAAGCAAAGGCAAACAAAACGTTGACCTTTTCGATACCGCCCGTGGCGTCCGTTTCAATACCTTCGGCAGAAGCAGAGCTCTTATGATCCTTCAAAACAAAGGCCACAACAGTGATCATAACAGCGCCAATGACACTCAACGTGGCAAAAATCGGAGCGTTTTGAATAATGAATTCCATCGGTTCGATACCGGCCATACCGGAAATCATCACCGGGTGAGCACCACCGGGGTTAAAGTTGGAACCGTAGGTACCCGCCAAAACAGCAGCTGCGGCAGCAGCAGGAGAGATACCAGAGCGAATCATCAAAGGAATCAACGTTGCACCCACAGCAGCAGCACAGCCTGCAGCAGACGGAATAGCAGCATTAATAACCGTCGTTAAGAGGGCGCAGCAAGGAATAACAAAAATCCCTAAAGAACGCATCGGACGCGTTAATAATTGCACCAAATGGATATCGGCCTTGGTGTAGCTCACCAAGAAAGCAAAACCCATGGCAGAACAGATGGATTGAATCAAGTTACCGGTCGTCATCGATTTGGCGAACTGATTCAAAGCCGCCATCGGATCCAACGTAACTAAACACATTAAAAGACCCGCAGTGAAAAGCACTAAACGAGTTTAATAGCGCTTCACAAGGGCGTAAATCGTCGCGGCAATAATGACCAAAGCGACCCAAAACGTGATTGACATAAATGTTCCTCCAAGAACACACGAGTGAGAGCCTACATCTTACAAATCACCCACCAAAAACGACATTAGGAATAGCGCCATCTCATATAACAGTTAACTGTTATCTGTTGACGAACGTGCGGAAATTCCTAACGGACAGAAAAGACTCATCACGGAATAATGAATATCGCCTTTTTTGTGCATAACTCTTTCTCTTGGAACTTTGTACTATGTCTACTAATAAAACTACGACCACCCTTTTGGTGGGTACCTTACTTGGTATGGGTTGCGTTGGCTCTGCTTTGGCCGCTGACGTTGAAATTTATGGTAAAGCCGACGTCGGCATCGAAGTTAATCACTTCTCCGGCGGTGCAAAGGCTAAAACGCAATTCCAAATGACCAACGGTGGCTCCCGTTGGGGCATTAACATCCGCGAAAGAATCAGTGACGATTTATCCGTTCGCGGTTATTTAGAAAACGGTTTTGACCTTGATACCGGTAAGGACACGATTTCCGGTAAGGCTTTCGGTCGTCGTTCTATTTTGGCCTTGCAATCTAAGCAATACGGTGAATTAGGCTTTGGCCGTATGGGTACCGTCACGTCCACGAACTCTCCGTATGCTCGCGGTCTTGCTTACTTTGACCCGTTTGAAACCGGTTATACGGGCGACTTTACGATTTCTGGCATTTTTGCTACCGACAGTCGTGTTGACAACGCCATCACCTACTACTCTCCGCGCATCGCCGGTTGGCAAGTAGGCGCCACGTATTCCTTCCAAACGGCTGGTGACGAAGTCACGGGTGCCGGTAATAACGATCGTGTTGCCGCAGCCTTGATTACCTACGCTGATGATCGTTTGAATGCCTCTTTGGGTGCTTCTACGATTATGTGGGGTAACGTTGGTTCGAACTCTGTTCGTGAAGACTCTATCGAAGTGCAAATGGGTATGCGTTATGCCATGACCGAAGCCCTTTACGTGTACTTGGGTGCTCAATACATGAAGGATTGGCGCACGATGCCCTTCTGGCGCTCTCAAAACCGTACGCTTAACGCCGCTGGTACGGCCGAAGACAAGGTTGCTGAAGCCAATGGTGTTGATGCCATGGTTTACATCACCGGTTTCCGTTGGAAGGTTGCCGGCCCCACGACGCTTATCGGTTCTTACGCCTACTTTGATGGTGAAAAAGAAATGACCAACGGTACGACGGTTGACGGCAGCCGTCATCGCTTGAGCGCCGGTGTTGAACACAAGCTCTCTAAGCGCACCCAACTTTATCTCGTTGCTAATGCCACGAAGAATGAAGACGAAATCGCCGCCCTTGAACAATGGGATGAAAAATACACTGCTCTCTTAGGTATTACGCACAACTTCTAATTGTTCAACCGTGTAGCAAATGCTTTAATGCATTTGCTACACATAACTTCATAAGAGACTTCAATGATGAATGACGCAACCCAATACCGTGACGAAATGGTCAAAATTCGTCGAGATATTCATGCCAAACCTGAAACAGGTTGGACAGAATTTCGTACAACGGCCTTAATCATCAGACGACTCAAAGAACTGGGGTTTGATGTCCTCAAAGGCAAACAAGCCATCAATCCTGAGTTTGTCATGGGGCGCTATGAAAATGAAGTCAATCTTGGGATTGAACGCGCTTTAGCCGCAGGCATTTCCTCACAAGAAATCGAAGAAATGCAAGGTTATACGGGAGCCGTCGGTATTTGGCGCAGCAGTAAAGAAGGTCCCACAACGGTTTTACGTTTTGACATCGATGCTCTCTACATCCCCGAAACACAAGACCCTAATCACATTCCCCGTAAAGAACATTTTGCAAGCGAATACGAAGGCGTCATGCACGCTTGCGGTCATGACTGTCACGCAGCAATTGGTCTAACCATTGCTCACTGGATTGTTGATCACCAAGAAGAACTCACGGGTACCATCAAATTGCTTTTCCAACCGGCCGAAGAAGGCACCCGAGGCGCTCTTGCAATGGCCGAGGCTGGAGTCGTTGATGATGCCGATTACTTCTTAGCAAGCCACATTGGCTGCACGCCTCGCTTGGGTCACATTACGGTCACGGATCCCGGTTACAACGCAACCATCAAATTTGATGTTTCCTTCACCGGTCAACCCGCCCACTCGGTAGCTAATCCTCAAGACGGTCGAAATGCCTTGATGGCTACCTGTCACACCGCTGTGATGGTCGGTAGTCTCCCCCGACACGGCGACGGTTTAACCACGGTTAGTTGCGGCAAAATCATTGCCGGCGAAATGCGCAACGTTGTCCCCGTTCACGCCGTAATGCAAATGGAAGTTCGAGGCGCAACGAATGACCTGTGCCAATACATGTTCAACCAAGTCGAACGTGCCGTCAAAGCCAACGCCGAAGCCTTCGACGTTCAGTACCAAATCAGTAAAGTTGGGCAAGCATTTACGATGAATCCTGACAAAGACTTAGCCAAGCTTATCGAAGAGGAAGCTAAAGCCATAGTCGGCTCCGATAACGTTGATTACTACAGCGAACGTGGCGGTAGTGAAGACGTCACTATTTTGATGGATCGCGTGCAAAAACACGGTGGCAAGGCCGCTCACTTTTATTATGGCGCAGATCACAATGGTCAACACCGAGCTGACTTTGATCCTGATGACAAACAAAGCATGCCTATTGGTTTCACCACTTTGATTGCTCTTATCAAGAGACTGAACTCTTAACTATTGAATCCTTAAAGTTAACAGCCATGGGAACTTTGCCTTTGATTGTCCGCAATCAAAGGCTTTTTTTACGCACTAACAAAAAAAGCGACTAAGATAGAAGAAAGACCTTTTTTAAGGAATGTGACTATGTTAGATAAGACAAACATTCGCTATCAGGCCGCTATCGAAGCCCTCGTTGAAAAACATTCTCGTGAGGGTAATGACAGCATGTGGAGTATTTGGAACGAGCGTAAAATCAATCGCAATCAATCCAATGGGAATTATTCATTTGTTTTAGGCAGAACGGCAGAAAAAGATGACCTTGTGTACCTCAATTACGAATCTGCCTTTCAAGGCTATGCCGCTCATGCGCCCTATACACTCATTACAGGGATGACGGGTTCTGGCAAAACGTCTCTTATCAAAAATCTCATTTTAGATATTGCTATTACGAATACCCCGGACTTGGCTGCCATCAAAGTCTACGAACCCAACGGCGGTTGGTCTTATGAATGCTTAAAGGGTCTTCACAGAATGCGTGTTGAAAGCAATATTGAAACCGCTAAGGCCTATCTTGAAAGCATTGTTAAGTCCATCGAGGCCCATGAAAAGCTCTTTGAAACATTAGGCGTCAAAACGCTTGAAGAGTGCAACAATGTTTTGGGACTTAAAAAGCGCATCATGCGCACCTTTGTGATCATTGACGAAGTCGCAGTCTGGTTAATTGATGATGACTTTAGAGCAAAGTTATTGGCAGCCTTAAAGGCTATTTCTAACAAAGGTTGGAGCACCGGATACCACTTGATTCTTGCAACGCAATGGCCCGATGAACGAGTGTTGCCCAAAGAAATCCGCGATTACTTTGGTAACCGCATTGCCCTTAAGTTACCTACGGCCGAAATGAGTGAATACGCCTTGGGGATCAAGGGTGCAGAAAGCTTAAGTGAGCTCGGTCACGCCATCGCAGTTTTGGGAAATGAAGAAAAGTCGGTACACTTCTGGGTACCATGGCTTTCTGACGAAGATGCTGAACGCATGGTTACGGCCATTCGCATTGCAGAAAATCGTTAATATTTTCCAATTGTTTGCGGGAGCCTCAACAAGGTTCCCGTTTTTGTTATGAGTCACTTTAAACCCAGCATTATCAGCGGTCATATTAAAACGCCAAAAATTTGGCTCATTGATATGGACGACACACTGTATTCGGCCTCGGCCAATATGTTTAATCAAATTGACTCTTCGATGACGAATTACATCCACCGTCATATGGGGTTGAGCAAAGAAGAGGCCAACGAGCTTCGCATGCGCTACTGGTTGCGCTATGGAGTGACTTATTACGGTCTATGGAAATTTCATGGTGTGGATCCTCACACATTTTTAACCCAAACGCATCAAGTGGATACTTCTAACGTGAGCACTACGGGCGACACTCGTGCAGCATTGAGCAGACTTCCGGGTAAAAAGATTCTGTTTACAAATGCCCCCGATTGCTTTGCCGACAAGATTCTTCGCCAACTTGATCTTTTGAACCATTTCGATGCTCAATATCGAGCTGAAGACATGAAGGTTTTTGGTCAGTGGCGACCCAAACCCTCGGTGCAGATGTTGAGAAAAATCCTATCCATCTACAAAGTCAAACCTCATGACGTCTGTCTAATCGATGACAGTTTAAATAACCTCCGAGTGGCGAAATCGATCGGCTTTCAAACCGTTCTTTGTAAGGGCTGGCATCACCACGGACTCAAGGTTGCCAGAACCATTGACTATGTCGATGCGCAAATCAGTCACCTTCGTGATATTCCAAGAGTCATTAACAAAGTGCGACCAAACGTCACAAAACGTCGCCGAATCGGATTTTTAAACCCCTATAATTAGTCCGTTAGTTTGTTATCGAGGTCATCTTGTTTATTTTCAAGTGGATCAAAAAATTTTTTAGTGCCATTGACAGGGCTTGCTTATTCGTTCTCCGCTTTTTATGGCGAACGATTCAAGTTGCGGTCGTCATTGGCGTGGTCATTGGTTTAGGAGCCGTTTTTAAGAGCACCTCACCACTACCGGCCAATAGTATCTTGGTGCTTGATTTAAAAGGCAGCATTGTTGAACAAGCCGAACCTGCCTCCTTACCCATGACCTTGCTTGCGGGCGAAGAACCTCAAGAAACAGCATTACATGATGTTTTAGGGGCGTTAGATAAAGCCAAGCGCGATCCGATGATTAAGGGTGTCTTTCTGAAACTCGACAAGTTAGATCGTGTTGGTCTTGCTTCTCTGAAAGAACTCGGTCGCGGCATTGATCAATTTAAGCAAAGTGGCAAACCTGTTTGGGCTTGGGGTTCGCATTTTTCACAATCTCAATATGCCATCGCCTCTTACGCCCGTGAAATCTACATGCACCCCATGGGTGAAGTCAGCATCAAAGGCTTAAGTTCCAATCGCCTTTACTATGGTGATTTATTAAAGAGCCTGGGCGTTAATGTTCATGTTTTCAAAGCCGGTGCCTACAAAAGTTACCCAGAAACTTTTACCAACAACGCACCATCAGACGTATGGATTGAAGGTGAAAGAACTTGGCTAAATAACGCTTGGTCGCATTTATCAACGGATATTGAACGCTCTCGCGGTCTTATCCCCGGCAGCATCAAAAACTATATTGACTCGTTGCCAGAAACCGTACGAAATAATCGCGGCGATATGGCCCAAACAGCGTTAAACGCCAACTTCATTGATGGTCTTAAAACCTACGATGAAATGGTGGGGTTCATTGAGTCCAAACTTGGGAAAGATAAAAGTGTTAAAGCCGCTTTGATCTCCTATCTTGACTACGCACCGGAAATGCCCGTTGATGTAGCGCCCCAAAGTGTGGCTATTGTGGTTGCAGATGGTCAAATCCTTGATGGTGAATCCGAGCCAGGCATTATCGGCGCCGAGTCCATCAATCAACAACTGGATTTGATTCGCGAAGATCCCAATATTAAAGCAGTTGTTTTCCGCATTAATTCTCCGGGCGGTTCTGCCGTTGCAAGTGAATACATTCGACATGGGCTAGAACGCATCAAAAAGGCCGGCAAACCCGTTGTCATTAGCATGGGGGATGTTGCTGCCTCGGGTGGATATTGGATCAGCATGGGCGGAACAAAGGTCATTGCTTCGCCCACCACAATTACCGGCTCCATTGGGGTGTTTGGTTTGACGCCCACCTTTGAAAAGACGTTGTCGTTGGCAAAGATTGGACAAGGCAGTGTTTCCACGACGTGGCTTGCCGGGGCGGACAAGTCCATCCGTGCGTTGGATCCACGTCTTGAAGATATCTTGACCCAAAATGTCGCTCGAACGTACGGGGACTTTACCAATTTGGTTGCTAAGTCCAGAAAATTGACCGTAGCGAAAGTTCAAACCGTTGCTCAAGGTCGTGTTTGGACAGGCGAACAGGCCCTTCAAAACCATTTAGTGGATCGCCTTGGGTACTTTGAAGACGCGATTGCTGAAGCTCGTCAATTGGCAAAATTGCCTGCAACAAGCCCTGTCGTTTTCTTTAGCGATGCCTCTGTTTCGTTGAGCGCCACGTTAAAGTCGTCGATGAAACGTTGGACTTCGCCCTTAAGTTGGCTCAATTTCATCCAAATGCCGACTGCAGTTCGCGCAGAACAACAGTTTTGGAGCGAAGCCCTTCAACGTCAACGCGATGTTTACGCTCACAGTTTGGTTAACATCGATTAAGTTGTTTTGAACAGGCATGAAAAAAGGGATGTCGCGAGGCATCCCCTTTTTATTGAATCTTTGAAAAGATCAGTGATTAGTCACCGTACATCTTTTGGCGGATTTCACGACGCATTTGAGCCTCTAAGGACAACGTTGCCGTCGGGCGGGCTAACAAACGAGCCACACCAATCGGTTCACCCGTTTCTTCACACCAACCATAATCACCGCTATCGACACGTTGGATGGCGGCTTGAACCTTCTTGAGCAACTTGCGTTCACGATCGCGCGTGCGCAATTCCAAGGCGTGTTCTTCTTCGATCGTGGCGCGATCGGCAGGATCGGGCGCTACGGTCGTTTCACGCAAATGTTCTGTCGTTTCACCAGCGTTATTGCG
This sequence comes from uncultured Sutterella sp., assembly GCA_900554675.1. Taxonomy (GTDB): domain Bacteria; phylum Pseudomonadota; class Gammaproteobacteria; order Burkholderiales; family Burkholderiaceae_F; genus Aphodousia. The sequence continues at coordinate 4,050 of USIM01000004.1, read as the reverse complement.
CAATTCAGCTTCCAATTCTTGGAGACGATTGCGGAAGAAAGCCAATTGGCGATCGTTCATGTAATCCTTTTCAGGCATCTCAAGCAATTCACGCTCGGTCAACAACTTCTTTTTAGTAGCCATAAATCTTTATCCAACAAACGGAAAAGTCCGTTCAAAAATTTACCCTAATTACTCGGGGTTATTCACGCAAATAATGTGTGAGAAATTTTAAGGCCCTATTTATACAGGAAAATAAACTTTCTCGCACTCTTTAATGTCTTTTTTTTACATCAAGTTAAAAAGATCAGAGTTTTTTGCGGAAAATCAATAACCTATGGAGCATCAACTAAACAAGTTTCAAGCCCCGTAATAATAGCGCTTTCCGGTAAGTTACGACCGATAAAAACGATCTTACTCATCGGTTTTTCGTCAGGCGCCCACTGCGGACCCAAATCGGCTGCCACCAACATGTGAACCCCTTGTGTGATCATTTTTCGATCAACGCCATCCAAATAAATCACACCCTTGTAGCGCAACAAATCAGGACCATAAACTTGCGTAATCGTTCCCCAGAAACGCTCAAGACGGAACGGATCAAAGGGTGTATAGCTCGTAAAGACAAAAGAACCGATCTCATCGCCGTGATGATGGTGGTGTCCCACATCACTTAAGAACTGCGGATCAATATCCAAAACGTCATTGAGGTTAAAACCTTCAATGTCGAGCACCTTGTCAATTTCAACGTCACCCATGTTCACTTTTTCAATCGGTGCACGGGGATTCATTTGACGAAGGCGACTCACCATCTTTTGAACGTCTTCTTCGCTGACTAAATCTGTTTTGGTCAGGAAAATACGATCAGCAAAACCCACTTGGGCTTGGGCTTCCTTTTCATTATCCAAAGCCAAATGACCGTGCTTTGCGTCCACTAACGTAATGACACCGTCTAAACGATAAAAAGCGGCAACAGCATCATCCATGAAAAACGTTTGAGCAACGGGGCCAGGATTAGCGACACCCGTCGTTTCAATAATCACTCGATTAAAAGCGATTTCGCCTTTTTCTCGACGGTGGCGCAAATCGGTCAACACACGAGAAAGGTCACCGCGGATCGTGCAACAAATGCAACCATTACTCATTTGCACAATTTGTTCTTTATCCGTTTGAACCAACAACGTACTGTCAACGTCTTCTTCACCAAATTCATTTTCGACCACCGCAATTTGATGACCGTGATCTTCTTTCAAAATTCGGTTTAATAACGTGGTCTTACCTGCGCCCAAAAAGCCCGTCAAAATCGTGACTGGGATTTGAGGCACCATATCCATTACATCCATCATCAATCCTTTCTTGGTCTCTTAACGAAGTACCAAATGAATACCCTTGAGGTATTCGCCTTCAGGGCACGTCATCATTAAGGGGTGGTCGGCGCCAGCGCCCAAGCGAGCAACCATCCAAGCTTCGCGCTTAGAATCAATCACCGCCCCAGCAATCACCTTTTGGAAGAGGTCAACATCCATGGCACCCGAGCAAGAGAACGTTAACAAGTCGCCATTTTCAGCCACTAAACGCAAGCCCTTTAAATTGATGTCCTTGTAGGCGCGTGCAGCACGCTCAATGTGGCGGTGGCTGGAAGCAAATTTCGGCGGATCCAAAATCACTAAATCAAATTCTTTACCTTCTTCACGGGCTTGGCGCAAATATTCAAACACGTCCGCTTGAACCCATTGAGCACGACTATCTTCAAAACCGTTTCGCTTAGCATTGCGTTGGGCCATTGCCAGCGCTTCTGCAGAAGAGTCCACAGAGACCACTTCAGCCGCCCCGCCCCCTAAAAGGGCCAATGAAAAACCACCCGTGTAGCAGAAACAATTCAAAGCTCGCATCCCACGGCCGTGACGTTCTTTAAACTCGCGAGCCAACTTTTGTGCCAACAAACGGTTTTCTCGTTGGTCAATGTAAAAGCCCGTCTTATGGCCCTTACGAACATCAACGCCGTAACGCACACCGTCTTCAACCACTTCGATCTCTTCGGGCGGCTCCTCACCACGCAAAACACCAATACGTTCTTCCAAGCCTTCACGATGACGAGTGGCTGCATCCGAACGATCAAAAACGCCCTTAATGCCCGGTTGAGCCATCAAAATATCGGCAATGACTTCACGATAGGCTTCAACGCCTGCGGCTTGGAATTGCGTCACAAACCAATCACCGTAACGGTCAACAACAAGACCCGGCAATTGATCAGCTTCACCGAAAATCACACGAATAGCACTGGTACGTTCTGCCAACATTTCTCGAGCAGACAATGCCTTGCGGATCTTTTCTTCTAACCAGCCCTGGCTGATCACATCTTCTTCATTAAAAGACCAGCAACGAGCTCGAAGCGTTGAGGCAGGAGAATAAGCAGCCCAAGCTAAAAAACGCCCATCAAAGGACAAAACTCGCACCAAATCACCGCTTTTTGCTTTACCGATGACCTTTTGTACAGCCGTGTCATAAACCCACGGGTGACGACGCAATAAAGATCGTTCTTTGCCTTTTTTAAGTACTAAATCCGTCATTTCTATTCTCTTTAAAGAAGAATTTCTCCGTCAAAGACGCTTACGGCATCTCCGACCAAATACACCGGGGCAGCCAAATCCCCCGACCATTGAATTTGTAACGTTCCGCCTCGCGCTTGAACGTCTACGAAAGTGTTTGTTTGTCCGGCCAACATGGAAGCAACAACGCCACTACAAGTGCCCGAACCACAAGCTAAGGTTTCACCAGCGCCTCTTTCAAAAACACGAATCTTTGCTCGATGAGCGTCATTGACTTCCAAAAATACGACATTAGTTTGTTGAGGAAAACACGGGGCAAAACAAATCTTTCTACCTATGCCCTCAACGTCCGTTTCATCAACATTATCAACAAAAATCACCGCACTGGGGTTGCCCATTGAAAGAGCACCAAAGGCAACATTCTCGTAATGCCATACGGACAAATCGGCCATCTTCGTAGATAAGAGTTGGGCGGGATTGAAAGGTAAGTCTTCAGGCTTAAATGAGGGCGCGCCCATCATGACCTTTACTCGACCATCTTCGAGGATTTCAGGTTCAATAACGCGTTTTTTCGTTTCGACACGAATTCGCGTTTTGTTCGTCAAGCCCTTATCAACAACAAAACGAGCAAAGCAGCGCGCTCCATTACCACACTGCTCAACTTCGCCCCCATCGGCATTAAAAATGCGATAACGAAAATCAACATCTACCAAATGCGTCTTTTCAACTAACAACACCTGATCGGCACCGATACCGAAATGGCGATCGGACAAACGACGAATCGTTTCTGGATTAGGGTCAAAATCTTGAGAAATGCCGTCAATAACCACAAAGTCATTGCCGGCACCTTGCATTTTGGTAAATTTCAAGCGCATCTTAATACACAGACTTTTCGCCCTCAGGACGAGTCTTAAAACGTCGATGAGTCCACATGTATTGAGCGGGGAATTTCAAAATCCAGCGTTCCAACTCTTGCGTTACACGCAACGTGTCGGCTTCAAAATCATCCGTCGGGAAGTTGTCCCAACACTTCGTAATGTGAATTTGATAACCGTCCTCAACCATTTCCGGAATACACATCAAAACCTTGGCTTTCGTCATCTTTGCTAAGCGCGAAGCCATTGGGAGCGTTGCCGCCGGCACGCCAAAGAAAGGAACAAAGATCGAATTTCTTCTGCCGTGATCCATGTCGGGCAAATAGTAAAAGGGAAGCCCATCTCGCATAGCTCGAATAACAGGACGCAAATCGCTTTGATTGCTCTTAGCAATCAATACCGGTTCGTTAAAACGCATACGTCCGGCCAATGCTGCTTCATCCCAAACGGGGTTGGACTGCTTTTGATAAAGCGATACGCCTCGAACATGAAGATTTAAACCGATACCGGTGGCATCCAGGCCTGCAAAGTGCGGAGCGATGAGAATGAGCGGACGATTATCCTCACTCGTAATGCTCTTGAGCTCTTCGGGATCAAATCGCACCATACGCTCAACATCTTCGCGGCTTCCTTTCCACAACACAGAGTGA
>USIM01000003.1 GCA_900554675.1 uncultured Sutterella sp. | reverse complement strand
CAGGCGGTTGCCGTTGGTCTTCGTTGTGTTGTGCCTTTAGGTCGCAGAGAAGTGGTAGGAATGATTGTTCAGCTCACCGAGGTCTGTGACATTGAACCCAAAAAACAAAAAAGCATTATTCGTGTATTTGACGATGTTGATCCCGTTGATGACAAGTGGTTACGTTTAACGAAATTTGCCAGTGATTATTACCAACACGGATGGGGAGAAGTCGCTTTAGGTTGTCTGCCGAATTTTTTCAGAACAAAACCCGGTGTGCGTTATCAACAGTCATTGGATCGATTGCGAAAAGATGGGAAACATCAAACTTTTGCTCCTCAAGCCAAGCATGATTTAAATGAGGAGCAGACGCTGGCGGTCCAAGCTCTAAATAAGAGTCAAGGATTTAGCCCGATGGTTTTGCATGGTGTGACGGGCAGTGGGAAAACTGAAGTCTACCTCAACATGATGGAGTCGGTTTTTAAGGAAGATTCTACGGCGCAAGTGTTGTTTCTGGTTCCTGAAATTAACCTGACACCACAGCTTGAAAGTCGCGTTCGTTCCCGTTTCCAAGACATTTCTGTGGTGTGTTTGCACTCTGGACTTGCACAAGGGGAGCGAGCACGTTCTTGGTTAGCGATGCATGAAAAACGTGCCCAAATATTGATTGGCACGCGTATGTCAGTCTTTGCCAGTATTCCCAATTTAAAACTCATTGTTGTCGATGAAGAACACGATCTTTCTTATAAGGCGGGTGATGGGATTCGCTATTCTGCGAGAGATTTAGCGGTAAAACGAGCACAGTTAATGGGTATTCCAGTGGTGTTGGGGTCTGCTACGCCGTCGTTGGAAACCTGGGCTCATGTGCGAGCAAATCGTTATCAATTATTGACGCTAAACCATCGTGCAGTCAAAGATGCGGTTTTGCCGACCTTGGAAGTGATTAATCCTAAAGAGGGGAAAACGGTTTGCGGATTGGCACAATCTATCGTTGATGAGATAACTCAAACGCTTGAGCGCAAAGAACAGGTGATTGTGTTTTTAAATCGCCGAGGTTATGCCCCAGTATTAACTTGTCCGAGTTGTGGGTGGTTATCAACATGTCCGCATTGTTCAACGTATGCGGTTTACCATAAGTCTCATCGCCGATTGATGTGTCATCATTGCGGGTGGTCTGCTCCTGTGTATTCCAAATGCCCTGATTGCGGAAATGTGGATTTGACGCCACTTGGGGCCGGCACTCAGCGCATAGAAGAGCAATTGCAAGAGCTTTGGCCACAGGCAAAAATTCTAAGAATTGATCGAGACAGTACCCAAAGGAAAAACGCTGCACAGAAGGCCTTTGATGCAGTGCATGCTGGAGAGGTCGATATTTTAGTCGGAACTCAAATGGTGGCCAAGGGACACGATTTCCAAAATGTCTCTTTAGTGGTTGTTCTTAATGTAGACGCACAATTGGTTAGCGCTAATCCTCGCAGTGAGGAAAGAGCGTTTGCCAACTTGATGCAAGTGGCAGGTCGAGCAGGACGTGGCGGTTTGACTGCGAAATTGATGGTGCAGAGCCGTTTTGGTGATCGGCCGATCTTTAAGGCATTGGCGCAACAAAACTACGAAATGTTTGCCGATGAATTGTTGGCCATACGAGAGATGGAAGGGACGAGCCCCTTTGTTTCACAAGCTTTATTGCTAGCCGATGCACCCAGCCTTGATAAGGCAATTGAGTTTTTAACGACGGCGGTTTCAATAGGAGAAGCCATTCGAGATCGTTATCAATTAAACGAAATAGCCATTTTTGATCCCATTCCGATGGCGGTGATGAGGGTGGCCGATCGCGATCGAGCTCAATTGTTGGTTGAGGCCCCTTCAAGAGCAAAATTAAACCAATATTTGTCGGTGTGGATGGAGCAATTGTCTCAACTCAAAACGTCTGTGCATTGGGTCATGGATGTAGATCCTATCGATGTGTAAAGAGTGGACGACAAAACCGCTTTTAGTTCTTTATAATCAATAGCCCTGCCTCCGTGGTGAAGTGGATATCATGCGACCCTCCGAAGGTCGCGTCACAGGTTCGATTCCTGTCGGAGGTGCCAACTTTTTCTAGTCTTTAAGCATGCAATCACCATCAAATATCATCTATCACAACCAATCGAAAGTTTTAGAGATTGTTGACTACGATGGTCGCCAAATGTTGCTTCCTGCAGAGTACTTGCGAGTCATGAGCCCATCGGCAGAGGTTCAAGGTCACTCTCCCGATCAAGCTCAATTACAAGTCGGTAAGCGAGATGTTGGCATTGTGGGAATTGACCCCGTGGGTTTGTATGCAATCCGAATTGTTTTCTCCGACGGTCATGACTCGGGTTACTATGATTGGGATTATTTAAGGCTTTTGTTTGCGGAAAAAGAGAACCGTTGGCAAGCCTATTTAAACGAATTACAGGAACGTGGGGCATCGCGAGATCCCGACGATCCTAAGAACGAACCTTTTAAAGCCAAGCCCCAAAAGGCTTGTCATCATTGATATGTCTGATAAGCAAAATCAAAAAGAAACCGACTTCGGGTTTCAACGTGTCGCTGAAGATGATAAAGCACGTCAAGTACGTGAGGTTTTTGACTCTGTTGCGCCGAAATACGATTTAATGAACGACGTTTTGTCTTTTGGCATGCACCGTCTTTGGAAGTGCTACGCCATTCATAAGGCCGACATTGATCGTGGAATGAAGGTGCTGGATTTAGCTTCCGGTACAGCCGACTTGTCTTTAAAGTTTGCCAAGCTTGTCGGTAAGGACGGCGAGGTTTGGCCGACTGATATTAATCGCTCGATGCTTTCTTTGGGTGCGCAACGCATGCGTCAAGCCGGTTTTGATATGCCGGTGGTTCAGTGCGATTGTGAAGAACTTCCGTTTCCGGACAATACCTTCGATGTTGTAATCGTTAGTTTTGGCTTGCGTAATATGACGCACAAGGATCGTGCTTTGGCGGAAATGCAACGTGTTTGTAAGCCGGGCGGTAAGGTCATGGTTTTGGAATTTTCCAAGGTTTACCGATTCTTTGCACCTTTCTATGATTTTTATTCTTTCCACTTAATGCCGTGGTTAGGTGGGAAAATTTCTGGCGATAGCGATAGTTATCGTTATTTGCCAGAGTCCATCCGCATGCATCCGAGTCAACCGGTTTTGGCTGGCATGATGCGAGACGCCGGTTTGGAGTCGGTTGACTGGCACAATCTGACCTTTGGTGTTTGTGCGTTACATATCGGTAGAAAACCGTTGGTGTAAAAGATTGTTGAAAGCCCGTTTCTTGGTAACGGCTTTTTGTAAAATAAGAACTGTTCCATTATTTTCTCGGAGTTTTTTATCCATGAAAAAGTTGATTGCCGTATTAGCAATTGGTTTAACAATGATGTCGATGACCATGACGGCTGATGCCGCCCGTCGTTTTGGCGGTGGTGCAAGCTTTGGTCGTTCTGCACCGATGTTGCAAAAGAGTACGCCGGCACCTGCCGCTCCTACCTTGCAAAAGGCGGCTCCTGGCCAACAAAAAGGTCAACAACAAGCAGCCCCCAACCAAGCTCGTCCGAATCAACCGGCTGCCGCTCCGAGCCCCATGCGTAATATGTTGATGGGTCTTGCCGGCGTGTTAGGTATTACGGCTTTGGCTCACGCTTTGGGTTTTGGTGAAGGTTTTGTTAATTTCTTAATGATGGCTGTTTTAGCCTTCGCTGCCTTCTACTTTATTCGTATGTTGATGGGCTTGTTCTTGGCTAAACGTATGGCTGGTGGTGTCTCATCTATGCCCGGAATGGATCGCTCTGCTGCTAACAATCGTTCGGCTAAGAATGATTCGTCTTACTACAATCAACAACAAACGCAAACATCTGCTCAAGAGCCCTCTTATCAAGCTCGTCCCATGAGTGGTAGCCTTTTGGATGAATTGTCCTCTGGTAACGGCTCTGCTAAGGCAGTGGATTTGCCGGCTGGTTTTGATGTTGAAGGTTTCTTGAAGGTTGCGGAAGAAAACTTCGTTAAGATGCAAAAGGCTTGGGATACGGGTAACGTGACGGCTTTGTCTGACTTTACGACCGATGACGTATTCTTGACGATTACGCACCAATTACGCGAACGTGGTAACCAAGATTATCAAACGGAAGTGATTAGTTTAAAGTCAGAATTCCGTGGCATCATTCAAGATGGCGAAGAGTATTTGGCTGGTGTGACTTTCCAAGGTACGCTCAATGTGAGCGGTGAAGCGGAAGACATCAATGAAACGTGGATTTTGTCTAAACCCGTTCATGGTGATCAGGGCTGGTTGCTCTCCGGTATTCACCAAGAGCAAGCCAACGCTTAAGGCCTGCGTTCTAATATGACAGACGGGGGAGTTCAAGTATGTTGAGCTCCCTTTTTTCTTTGAGTTGTAGGCGAGTCAATTTCGCTACAATAAGAGAGTTATTAATTTAGAGAGAAGCTGCTATGTTAAACATTGTTATTTTGGCTGCTGGGATGGGGAAACGTATGCGTTCCCGTTTGCCGAAAGTGCTTCAGCCATTGGCAGAAAAACCTCTTTTGTCTCACGTGTTGGATAAGGCTCGTGCCGTTGAAGGCGAAAAGCGTTTGATTGTTGTCGTAGGGCATGGAGCAGAAGCGGTTAAAGCGCATTTGAAAGAGGCAACCGATGTGACGTTTGCCTTACAAGAGCAGCAATTGGGTACGGGGCACGCTTTAATGCAAGCCTTGCCTTACTGTGACCCCAAAGCACCGACCTTGGTGTTATTGGGTGATGTTCCTTTGATTGAGACGCAAACATTGGAAAACTTACGCCAAAAGGCCGGAGACGATCTTGGTCTTTTGACGGTGAAGTTAGAGAACCCTAAGGGCTATGGTCGCATTGTTCGTGAAAACGGCAATGTCCAAGGCATCGTTGAAGAAAAAGACGCAACTGACGAACAAAGAAAGATCGATGAAGTCAACACGGGCATTATGCTTTTGCCCACGCGCCGATTAGAGGCTTGGTTGTCTTCGTTATCCAATAGCAATGCGCAAGGTGAATACTATTTAACCGATGTGATTGCCAAGGCTGTCGAAGAGTCGATTCCTGTGCACACGGCTTTTGCGACGTGCGCCAATGAAGTCGAAGGCATTAACAGCAAACCCCAATTAGCGGCATTAGAGCGCGCTTACCAGATCGCTCAAGCACAACGCTTGATGCAAGAGGGGGTGACCTTGATTGATCCGGCTCGCTTTGATCTGCGAGGCGAACTTATCTGTGGTAAGGACGTGACGATTGATGTGGGTTGCATTTTCAGCGGTCGCGTTGTTTTAGCCGATGGCGTTCGTATCGGTGCCTACTGTATCCTTAAAGATGTTGAAATTGGCGCAGAAACCGAAGTGTTGCCGTATTGTCATTTTGAGAATGCAACAGTGGGGGCAGAGGCTCGCCTTGGACCTTATTCTCGCTTGCGTCCGGGTGCTAAGTTAGCCGATCAAACGCATGTCGGTAATTTTGTAGAAATTAAGAAGTCTAATATTGGCTTAGGCAGTAAGGTTAACCACCTCTCCTATATTGGGGACACTGATATGGGCGCTCGAGTCAATATCGGGGCTGGGACCATCACCTGTAATTACGATGGTGTGAATAAGTTTAGAACGACAATTGGCGATGATGCCTTTATCGGTTCTGACACTCAATTGGTCGCTCCTGTTTGCGTGGGCAATGGGGCTACGCTAGGGGCCGGTACGACCTTGACAAAGAATGCGCCGGAAGGGGAGTTAACCCTTTCTCGTGCTCGTCAGGTAACGATTCAAGGTTGGAAGCGTCCGACCAAGAAACAATAACTTCAAAAAAAGGAAGTGAACTATGTGCGGTATTGTTGCTGCGACGTCGAAACATCGTGATGTCGTGCCGTTGTTGGTCCAAGGTTTAAAACGCCTTGAATATCGTGGCTATGACAGCTGCGGTGTGGCTGTGTGGGATAAAGGCTTAAAGCGTGTTCGAAGCGTTTCTCGCGTTGCAGAGCTTTGTGAACAAATTGAAAAAGATCATTTGGCCGGTCACTTAGGGATTGCCCACACGCGTTGGGCCACGCACGGTGCACCGTTGGTTGTGAATGCTCACCCTCATTTTGCCGGTAATGAAATTGCTTTGATTCACAATGGCATTATCGAAAATTACGAAGAAATTCGTGAAGAATTGGAAGCTAAGGGCGTTCAATTTAGTGGCCAAACCGATACGGAAGTGTTGGCCTATTTGGTTTGTGATTGCTATAGCGGTGATTTGTTGGGCGCTGTGAAGGCGGCCTTAAACCGTGTGCGAGGCGCTTACGCTATTGCCGTGTTCTCAAAAGACGATGACAAACATGTCGTTGTGGCTCGCCAAGGGTCTCCTTTGGTGTTGGGGTTGGGTGACGGTGAAATGTTTGCAGCCTCTGACACGATGGCATTGGCCGGCGAAACGAATCGTTTTATCTATTTAGAAGACGGTGACGTTGCTGAATTAACGCCGGATAGCTACCAAATCTATAAGCATGAAGGCATAGAGTATTTGCCGATCGAACGTGAAGTTCGTGAAGTAGAGGCTTTTTCCAACGCTGTGGACTTAGGGCCCTATCGCCACTACATGCAAAAGGAAATCTTTGAACAACCGCGTGCCATTGCCGATACGTTGGAAGCGGTTGAAGGTATTACCCCGATGCTCTTTGGTGAAAAGGCCGAAGAAATCTTTAAGGGTATTGAGCGCATTTTGATGATTGCTTGCGGGACGAGCTACTACGCAGCACTCACTTCTAAGTATTGGTTAGAAGGCATTGCAGGCATCCCGTGTGATGTAGAAATCGCTAGCGAATATCGTTATCGCAAGAGTGTGCCCAATCCGAAGACGTTGGTGGTGACGATTTCTCAATCTGGGGAAACGGCCGATACGTTGGCAGCGTTAAAGCACGCCCGTGCGCTGGGTATGGATAAGAGTTTGACGATTTGCAATGTAGCGACGAGCGCCATGGTGCGCGAAAGCGTTTTGCACTTCATTACGCGTGCCGGTGTAGAAATCGGTGTGGCTTCAACGAAGGCCTTTACGACGCAGTTGGTTGCCTTGTTCCTTTTGACGTTGACGTTAGCCAAGGTCAAGGGCAGATTGACCGCTGAGGAAGAGGCCGAATACATGAAGCAATTGCGCCATGTGCCGCAAGCAGTGAGCGCCGTGTTAGCGTTAGAGCCTCAAGTGATTGCCTGGGCCGATCGTTTCGTGAGTAAACAACACGCCCTTTTCTTGGGCCGCGGTGAACACTATCCGATTGCCTTAGAGGGTGCGTTGAAATTGAAGGAAATCTCCTACATTCACGCAGAAGCCTATCCGGCTGGTGAACTCAAACACGGTCCGTTGGCTTTGGTTGATGAGTCGATTCCCGTGGTGACCGTTGCTCCGAACGACCGATTGCTCGAAAAATTAAAGAGCAATATGAAGGAAGTGGAAGCTCGCAAGGGTGAATTGTATGTCTTTGCCGATGCGGATACGGGGATGGAAGCAAGCGAACATATTCATGTGATTCGTATGCCAGAAAACTACGGAGCCTTGTCACCGATTTTGCACGTGGTGCCGTTGCAACTTTTGGCTTACCACACCGCTTTCGTTCGTGGCAACGACGTTGATAAGCCTCGAAATCTCGCAAAGAGCGTGACAGTGGAATAACGTTAAGATAGCAAAAATAAAACGTCCCCAAAAATCCTATGTGATTTTGGGGACGCTTTGTTCTAAGTGATGTGGTTAAGCGCCTAACATGAATGCGCGAATGCCGGAGCCGATGAACTGGATACCGATACAAATCAGCAAAAAGCCCATGCACTTACTAAGAATAATCGTGCCAGAAGGGCCCAATTTTTTTGCACAAAAGTCAGCCGAACGCATAACAGCCCAACAGACCATAGAGCAGAAAATGATGGCTAAAGTCATCATGAAAAACGTTCCAGCTTGATCTTGCCAACTGGGGAACTCGGCAATCTCCGTAGAGAAACCAATAATCACAGCCATCGTTCCTGGGCCGGCAATCATGGGCATCGCAATGGGGAAGAAGGCATAGTCTTCACGATTGCGTCGAACAAGCGGGGCTTGGTTGGGAGAGGCTGTTTGTTGACCAAAAAGCATTTGATAGCCAATCACAGCGACCACTAAGCCACCCGCAATACGAAGTGCACCGTACGAGATTCCAAAAAATGCCAACAAGAGGTTACCGGCCAAAAGGCTGATAAACATAATGATGGCCGCATAGATCGCGGCCCACAAAGCTTGAGACTTGCGTTGAGCGTCATCCATGCCTTGGGTGAGGCTAATAAAGAGCGGAATTTTAGACGGAGGATTGCTGATAACAAGCAAACTCACTAAGCCGCCTAAAAAATATTGAAGGTGAAAAATCTCTAAAGACATTTTTCTCTCAAAATCGGTACATGAAAACCTCACATTGTTCTCTTTTGTGAGGCAAAGGTCAAATAGGGGTAAACCCTATATATGGGTTACAAATATTAATATTTTGTTCGTATTTTTACTCATTTGGGACTGCTTAAAACCGAAAAATTCTGACATAATGAACGAGCATTCACTATTTTATTGAACGATCGTTCACTAAAATGTTAAAAGTTTTTTATTTATCAGTTGCTTACAACATTTTGTAAGTCTAATTTGGAGTGTTTAATGATGTCTTCGAAGTTTGTTCCGAAGTATGCGGCGCTCACGATGTCTGTAATGGTCGCCTTCGCATTGGTGGGATGCAAGGATGATGCAGGCCAAGTCCAACGTCCCCCGCAATCCGTAACTGTGGTAACGGCAGAGGTGTCTTCGCCTGTTTTAAGCAAAGAGCTAAACGGTCGCACCAGTGCCTATGAAATTGCAGAAGTTCGTCCGCAAGTGGCCGGTATCATTCAAAAGCGTACTTTTGAAGAAGGTCAAATGGTGAAAGCTGGGGATCAGCTTTTCCAAATTGACGACAGTCTCTATCAAGCCGCTTATGAAGAAGCTCAAGCTAACTACAAGTTAGCTCAAGCTAATGCTCGTCGTTTTGCCCAATTGGTTAAGGTTAATGCTGTCAGTAAGCAAGAAAACGATCAAGCGCAAGCTCAGTACAAGACGGCACAAGCCGCTTTAAAAACGGCTAAGACTAATCTTGAATACACCAAGGTCGCTAGCCCGATTTCCGGTCGTGTGGGCCGCTCTGAAGTGACGCCGGGTGGTTTAGTAAGTGCTTACCAAGCTCAATACCTGACGACGGTCCAACAAATGGATCCGATTTACGTCGACGTGCGTCAAACGAGTAACGATTTGATCAAACTTAAGCGTGATATTGCCAGTGGCAAAATCCAAACCAAGGATGGTGCCGTGGAAGTGACCTTAGTGGGTGAAGACGGTTTAACCTTTGAACAAAAGGGCAAGTTGATTTTCACCGGCGAATTGGTTGACGAAGCAACGGGCATGGTTAACATGCGTGCTGTTTTCCCCAATCCCAATGGTGAATTAATGCCGGGGATGTTTGTTCGCGCTCGCATCGAAGAGGGCGCTCGTCCTAACTCAATTCTTTTGAGCCAACGTTGCGTGATGCGAAATCCTAAGGGTGAGGCTTATGTTTTTGTTGTTACGCCTGAAAATAAGGTAGAACAACGCATTGTGATCGCCAATCGCACCGTCGGTACGGATTGGCTCATCGAAGATGGCCTCAAGCAAGGTGAACGTGTTGTGCTAGAGGGGATTCAAAAGGTTCGAGCTGGTGCAACGGTTCAAGTTGCTAATGACAATAAAGAATCTGCTCAAGAAGCTGCAAAGTAATCCACTGGTCGAGTAAAGGAAATCTTTTATGTCTCGATTTTTTATCGAACGTCCCGTATTCGCGTGGGTGATCGCAATTGTGATCATGTTGGCGGGGCTTTTGTCTATCAATATCTTGCCGGTCGCTCAGTATCCGCAAATTGCGCCTCCTGAAATTCAAGTCACGGCAACGTATCCGGGTGCCTCTGCTGAGACGATTGAAAATACCGTCACGCAGCAGATCGAACAAGCAATGACGGGGTTAGATGGCTATATGTACATGGTCTCTAACTCTGACAGTTCTGGCATGGTTTCGATCAAGATTACGTTTGAGGCTGGTACGGATCCTGACATCGCTCAAGTGCAAGTTCAAAACCGTTTAAAGACGGTCGAAAACTCATTGCCGCAAGTGGTTCAACAATTGGGTGTTGACGTTGAAAAATCTGCCGCCAGCTTCTTGATGGTGGTGGGCTTCGTTGATGTCAATAACAAAATGAGCAGCGCTGACTTGTCTGACTATTTGGTCAATAACGTCAAGGAACCGCTTTCTCGTTTAAGTGGTGTGGGCTCTGTCGAATTGTTCGGTAGTTCTTACTCCATGCGTATTTGGTTGGATCCGAGTAAGTTAGAAAAGTACAAACTTTCTACGGATGAAATTGTTGCCGCTATTCAAGAGCAAAATGCTCAAGTTTCTTCCGGCGCTATCGGTAACATGCCTTCGACGGCACGTTACGAACTCAATGCAACAGTGAGTTCCCAATCCTTATTGCAAACGGTTTCTGACTTTGAAAACATCATGGTCAAGACCGCAACCGACGGTTCTCGCGTTTTGATGAAAGACGTGGCTCGCGTGGAAATGGGACAAGAAAGCTACAACATTGTCGCTCACTACAATGGTCACGAATCCGCCGCTATGGCAATTAACCTCGCTTCTGGGGCCAATGCCATGGCAACGAGTACTTTGGTTAAGGAACGTTTGGCTCAGTTGGAGACGGCTTTCCCTGAAGGGATGCAATGGGTGGTGCCGTATGACACGACACCTTTCGTGAAGATTTCCATCGAAGAAGTGGTTCGTACGCTTTTTGAAGCCATTGTTTTGGTGGTGATCGTGATGTTCTTGTTCTTACAGAACTGGCGTGCCACTTTGATTCCGACGATTGCCGTACCAGTGGTTCTTTTGGGAACCTTTGGTGTGTTGGCAGCAATGGGTTATTCCATCAACGTGTTAACAATGTTTGCCATGGTGCTCGCTATCGGTTTGTTGGTGGACGATGCCATTGTGGTGGTGGAAAACGTTGAGCGTGTGATGCGCACGGAAAAACTAAGCCCCAAGGAAGCAACGAAAAAGTCCATGAACCAAATTACCGGTGCTTTGGTCGGTATCGCTATGGTTTTGGCAGCTGTGTTCGTGCCGATGGCCTTCTTTGGCGGTTCCACCGGTGTGATCTATCGTCAATTCTCCGTGACGATTGTGGCCGCTATGACTTTGTCTGTGTTGGTTGCTTTGATTTTGACGCCGGTGCTTTGCGTGTCTTTGCTCAAGCCCATTACGGAAGACAATCACGAAACCAAGCAAGGCTTCTTCGGCCGCTTTAACCGTGGCTTTGAACGCTTCTCTTTGTGGATTCGCACGAGGGTGGGTGTTTTGATTGCCAACACGCTCCGCAGTATTTTGATCTACGCCATCATTGTCGGCGGTATGGTTTGGGGCTTCCAAAAGTTGCCACAAAGCTTTATGCCGGGTGAAGACCAAGGGATGCTGTTAAGTATGGTGACGTTACCCACAGGGACCTCTCAACAACGCACCAACGAAGTGTTGGAACGTATGACGACTTATTTCCAAGAAAAGGAAAGCGATACGGTTGAATCCGTGTTGGCGGTGTCGGGTTTCTCTTTTGCTGGTTCTGGTCAAAATACGGGCTTACTCTTTGTGCGTTTGAAGGATTGGGCTGAGCGTGAAGAAGCCGGAATGGATGTGAATTCGATCGCAGGCCGTGCCATGCGTGAGTTCAGTCAATATCGTGATGCTAACGCCTATGCTTTTGCACCGCCTGCCGTGCCTGAATTGGGTATTGCTGATGGTTTTGATATCTACTTGCAAGCTCGTGCCGGTCAAACGCACGATCAAATCATGCAAGCTCGAAACCAATTCTTGGGTATTGCCAATGCCGATCCGGTCTTGACGATGGTTCGTCCGAACGGGATGGAAGATACACCACAATTGCACTTGGAAATTGACACTGAAAAGGCTCGCGCTCTCGGTGTTTCCATCAGCTCCGTTAATTCAACCTTGGCAACGGCTTGGGGTAGTTCTTATGTGAACGACTTCTTGGATCGCGGTCGTGTGAAGAAGGTTTATGTTCAAGGGGATGCTCAATTCCGTCAAACGCCTGAGGATTTGGGTAAGTGGTATGTGAAGAACAACCAAGGCGAAATGGTTCCGTTCTCCGCGTTCTCTACAACGAGCTGGACGTTCGGTTCGCCACTCCTTCAACGTTTCGACGGTTTGTCTGCAGTGAATATTCAAGGTAGTCCGGCTGCTGGTTACAGCTCAGGTGACGCCTTGGTTGCTGTGGCCCGTTTGGTTCAACAGCTTCCGGCTGGATACGACATTGCTTATACCGGTGTGTCTTATCAAGAAAGACAATCCGCAGGTCAAGCCGCTCCCTTGTACGCCATTTCCATTTTGGTGGTGTTCTTGTGTTTGGCAGCGCTTTATGAAAGCTGGTCCATCCCGATTGCTGTGATCTTCGTGATTCCGATGGGGGTGATTGGTGCTATTGCTTTGACCGCTTTACGTGGTATGAACAATGACATTTACTTCCAAGTCGGTTTGATTACAACGATTGGTTTGGTCAGTAAAAACGCCATTTTGATTGTGGAATTCGCAAAAGAATTGCATGATAAGGGTGAAGACATTGTGCACGCCGCCGTGGACGCAGTTCGCTTGCGTTTGCGTCCGATCGTGATGACGTCTTTGGCTTTCGGTCTTGGTGTGTTGCCCTTGGCTTTGGCAAGCGGTGCCGGCTCTGGTGCTCAAAACGCCATCGGTTGGGGTGTGTTAGGCGGTATGATTACAGGGACGTTCTTGTGTGTTCTTTTTGTGCCGATCTTCTACGTTGGTGTGATGCGCATTTCCGGTAGCGCCAATGAACGTAAAATCGATGTAGTTTCTCTTGTAGAAACGACGAAGATGGAAGCCGAAGGTCTCAAGGAAGGCGAGATCGTTTACTATGAAGAAGGCGAAGACCATCGCTTGAAAGAAAAGAGCACTTCGACAGATAATAAGAAGTCGACAGAGCAAGATAAGAAGGGGAATTAATATGCCGAGTTTTAAGTTGTTACCTTTGGTAGCGGTTTTGGCTCTGACGGGATGCGTGTCCATGGCGCCTAGCTACGAGCGTCCGGTGGCGCCTGTGGCTAATGAGTGGCCGACGGGTCCCGCTTATGCTAAGGCAAAACTCAACCAAGAAGCCCTTCCGGATTGGCATGAGTTCTACACGGATAATCGTTTGCGTGAAGTGATTCAAATGAGTTTGGATAACAACCGTAATTACCGTGTGGCTATGCTCAATGTTGAAAAGGCTCGCTATGCCTACAACATTCAACGCTCCAATTTCTTGCCAACTCTGAGTGCTACCGGAGGTGGAGAACATAAAGGGACCCCGGGTACTTTAACCGCAACGGGTCAGGATACTGTTTCACACGTCTATTCTGCCAATTTGGCCATGGCTTCTTATGAGCTTGACCTCTTTGGGCGCGTTCGTAGCTTAAGCACGGAAGCATTGAACGAATACTTTGCAACCGACGAAGCTCGTAAATCGGCTCGTGTGACGTTGATCGCAGAAACGGCCAATGCTTGGTTGCAATTAGGCACCAGTCGCTCGATTTTGGCTTTTACGAAAGAAACGTTTGAAAGCCAAGAAAAAAGCTATAAGTTAATGAAGGCTAGCTACGATGCCGGTGCCATTAACTTGTTGGAGCTCAATCAAGCCAGATCTCAGTATGCGGCCGCCAAAGCTTCTTACTTGTCGGCTCAACGAGATGAAGCGCAAGCACTCAATACGTTAACGACGTTGGTTGGTGCTGATGTGCCGGCTAAGTGGCTGCCGGAACGCGTTGAAGTCGTCACGATGGATGGCGTTCTTCCGAAGGGCGTGCCTAGTGAAGTGTTGTTAAATCGTCCGGATATTGCACAAGCCGAATTCGCCTTGAAGGCTGCTAATGCCAACATTGGCGCAGCTCGTGCTAACTTCTTCCCCCGCATTAGCTTAGTGGCTTCTGGCGGTACGGGTTCTACCGAAATTGATGATCTCTTTAATTCCGGTACGCGTATGTGGAGTTTTGCACCGTCTGTGACGTTGCCGATCTTCACGGGTGGCGCCAATTGGGCCACGTTGCGTGTAAGCGAAACGGATAAGAAGATTGCGGTTGCCAATTACGAAAAGAGCATTCAAACGGCATTCTCTGAAGTGGCTAACGCATTAGCAACGGAAGGGACGATTGAAGAAGAATTGCAAGCTCAAACCGAATACGCTGATGCAACGAAGAAGGCCTATGAATTAGCGCAACAACGCTACAAGTTAGGCTCTGAAAGTTACTTGTCTGTGCTTGACTCTCAAAGAACGTACGTTGCAGCCCAAACGCAATGGGTGGTTGCTCAACAAGCACGCTCCATGAGCTTAGTCTCTCTTTATAAGACTTTAGGCGGTGGAGCGGTGGATCTTGCTAAGGATGAGAGCTCGACGAAATGACAAAATCTCGTTCGCTTTCACAACAGCGCCGTGAAGAGATTTTCCGAGCGGCGCATAAGTGCTTTGTCTCTCGTGGCTTTCATGCCACGAGCATGACAGACATTGCTCGTGAATTTGGTATGAGTGTTGGTCATGTTTACAACTATTTTCCGAGTAAACAAGCCATCATCGAGGGGTTGATTGAGCAGGGGATTGAAGAGTTTTATGTCAATTCCAGCGAGCTTTTGTCTTGCAGTAAAGAGGGCAACTTTGAGAAGGCTCGTGAAGCCATTAAACGAAGCTTGTCACCTAATCACAATCCGAACCAAATCCGTTTGACGTTGGAACTCTTAGTCGAAGCTACTCATGACCCGAAACTCAGTAAGATCATTGAGGAGGCCGACACAAAGGTTCGTACCCACTTGATGGACATGCATCAAATTAAGGTGAGCAGTCGTGAGGAGGAAGCTAGGCTCGAAGTGATGATGGCCATGTTTGAAGGGCTTGGTATGCGCATTTTGCGCCATCCTGGCATTGACATGGACGGGATTTATGACGAGATGGCGCGTCGCCTTTGTATGCCTCGCTATTTACTGGAGCGGCAACTCAATGAGCTAACCACTCGCAATGCCGCTTTGGAAGAGGAAGTACGAAAACTCAAAGCTCAATTGCAGTAATTGCAAACAACGAAAAAAGCGACTCGGTTGAGTCGCTTTTTTTTCACCCTAAAGGTTTATTTTTTAAGGTCGATCGCAATAAAGATGCGGGATTGTTGGCGTTGGACCAACAAAGCCACCTTATTGCTCTTTTGAATGGCCTTGGCTAAATCTTCAGCGGCCTTAACGGGTTTGCCATTGGCGCTTAAGATTAAGTCACGTGGCAGGAGACCGGCACGAGCGGCAGCACCGCGAACTTCTGTGACCAATAAGCCATGTTGCAAGTCGAGTTCTTCGAGTTCGTCCTTCGATAACGGGCGGACAGACACGCCTAATTTACCGGCAGAGGCTTTTTCTTGAACTTTCATGCCATCTTCCCCCGGTGTCTCAGCAACGGTCACTGAAACGTTTTCTTGTTTGCCGTTACGTAAAATCGTCATCGTGGTCTTGGTACCAGGGCGCATCGTCGAAATCTTGATCGGAATGTCGTTGGCGTTCTTTACCTCTTGGCCATTAACGGCAATCAAGATGTCGCCAACTTGTAAGCCAGCCTTATCAGCAGGGCCGTCCTTGTCAATTTGCGTAATGACGGCGCCCTTAGGCGTCTTCATACCGAAGGCTTCTGCCAAATCTTGAGTGACGGCTTGAATGCCCACACCGATACGACCACGAATAACACGACCGTTTTTAATCAATTGGTCTTTGATTTCGATGGCCAAGTCAATCGGAATAGAGAAGGAAAGCCCCATGAAACCGCCAGAGGTGGAGAAG
>USIM01000002.1 GCA_900554675.1 uncultured Sutterella sp. | reverse complement strand
AAAGAAAGAATTCCGATTTTTCTTGACATTGAACAAAACAAAAGACCCTGTAGATTTCTCCACAAGGCCTTTGTCAGTTCGATCGAATTTAAAGTGTCACGGTCCAAATAATCGCAACACCGGCTAAAAGTAGAAAGAGTCCAAATCGACGAATCGTCTCAGGTGAGGCTTTTTCCGTCAAATCGTGCATCGCTTCCAACCAACGCTTCGGTGCCACGAAGGGAATGAACCCCTCGATAATAAACACCAGAGCAATGCCTAAAATCCAATCGTTAATCGTCATGATGCCTGTCTTACTTCGGATTCTTCATGTACTTAAAGAAGTCTGAAGAGGGATCGAGCACCATCACATCCGTCTTATCGGCAAAGCTTGCACGATAGGCTTCGATGTTACGATAAAAACGAGCAAATTCCGGATTCTTACCGAAGGCTGCGTTATAGGTTGCATTGGCAATCGCATCACCCTCACCCTTTAAGGTTTGAGCTTGACGATAGGCTTGAGCCAAAATCACTTCACGCTCACGATCGGCGTTAGCGCGAATCTTTTCAGCCTCAGCAGCACCCGTAGAGCGTTCTTCAGCGGCCACGCGCTTACGTTCGGCTTCCATACGACGGTAGACAGACTCGGAAATTTCAGGCGTAAAGTCAACGCGCTTTAAACGAACGTCAACGATTTCCACACCAACGTCATTGACACGTTGTTGAAGACCCGTACGAATTTCGGTCATGGCCATGTCACGTTCACGAGAGGTAATGGCGTTAACCGTACGCTTATTAACCGTTTGGTTCAAAGCATCACGCAAAAGCGCGGAGATTCGATCGTTGGCAGCACGTGCGTTACCTTGGAAAGACACCCAGTAGAGACGCGGGTCAGAGATGCGCCACTTCACAAAAGAGTCAATCAAAAGGTTCTTCTTTTCACTCGTTTGAATCAAGTCAGCACTCGGCGTATCCAACGTCAAAATGCGCTTATCAAGATAAACCACATTTTGGAAAGGAGGCGGCAACTTCACGTGTAAACCCGGCTCCGTTTGCACTTCCTTTAATTCACCCAAGGCAAACACAAGGGCGTACTCACGTTCACCCACGGTGTAGAGGCAGAAATTAGCCGCACCGATTGCCACCAAAAGACCTAACGCTAAAGAGGATAATTTTTTCATCGTCTTCTCCTTCATTAGCGAGTACGCGTGCGCATATCACGCACTTGGTTAATCGGAGAAGTATTCATGCTCTCCAACGGTTTTTCAGAGGCGGTTGAGTTCACAGAGGACTCCATCGTCATATCTTTGGCTTGCAACGATTGAATCGTTTGCGTCTTGTTTTGTTCCATTAACTTGTCAAACGGCAAGTAGAGCAAATTGTTACTGCCCTTGCTGTCGACAAAAATCTTCGTTGATGACGAAAGCACTTGTTGCATCACGTCAACGTACATACGATCACGCGTAACTTGCGGTGCCTTTTCGTATTGCTTCAAAATTTGCGTAAAGCGTTCAGCATCGCCTCGTGCTGCCTCAACAACGCGAGCCTTATAACCTTCTGCTTCTTGCGTTAAACGAACGGCCATACCGCGAGCCTTCGGAATGACGGCATTGGCATAAGCTTGACCTTCGTTAATTTGACGTTCACGGTCTTGGCCGGCCTTGACAGCATCGTTAAAGGCAGCTTGTACCGGTTGCGGCGGTTGAGCGTTTTGGATAGCCACCGACATCACTTCGATCCCCGTTTGGTAACGATCGAGCATGTCTTGCATAATCTTTTTCACCGCTTCGGCAATTTCTTGCTTACTTTCAAATAAGACGTTGTCCATGCGCAAGCGACCCACCACTTCACGCATGGCGGATTCGGCAGAATGCAACACGGAGTCATCCGGATTTCTGGAGCGGAAGATGTAGTTCATTGCCCCTTCGCCCGGTTTAATACGGTATTGCACGTTAAAGCGAAGGTCAACGATGTTTTCATCATCGGTCAACATCAAGGCTTCTGCTTCACGAGCCGCACGACCTAAAGCACCGACTTCAACCGTACGGACGCTGCTAACGTCAACGATTTCCACGTTTTGAATCGGCACCGGTGCATGCCAACGGAAACCCGGCATCGTGGTTTCAGTGTACTTACCAAAGGTCGTCACAATCCCGGACTGACCTTCAGGCACAATGTAAAAACCCGTTGCGCCCCAAAGACCTAAAGCGATAACGCCGGCAAATAAAAGACCTTTTCCACTCGGTTGTGCGTGAGGCATATTGCCACCACCCATTTTCTTAAATCGTTCCATCGTTTCTCGGAATTCATCTTTATTAAAAGAGGCATTTTGATCACGACGACCGTAGTCAGAACGATTCTCGTCTTGAGCATCGGACGTATTGTTGTCGTTGCGTTGGCCACCTTGAGGCCCTTGACCGAGCATATTGCCTAAAGCTCGATTAAAGTCGTCCCAAAGGCGTTCTAAATCATCCCCGTCGTTACGACGACCAGAGGATTCGGGACGCTTGGGTTGCGAGTCCTGATTATTTTCTTCGTTTTGGGGTTCTTTCACTTCACGGTCATCGGAAGTTTCCTTCTTCGGATCTTCGTCAGACTTTCCACGGCCCCATTGGGGGTCATTTAAAGACATTGATTAACTCCTATCGTTCAGACGCACATTTCGTCTGATTCAAAGATTTAATTGTATAGGAAAGGGCCTCTTTCTATACAGGATATAGCACTTCATTTGCCAGAAATCTTTATCCATTTGTCACAATCTTCTTCATGCGTTACTAGAAATCCGAGGCGAGCAGAATCAAATTGGTCAAAATTTTTTATATGCGCTCAATTACGCCTTTGTACATCTTTCGTCTAAAATACAAGCAAATGTCTTGATCGAATCGTAACAAACGGGGTGTCTTTACGTTTTTATACCTAGAACCTAAGGGTTACCCTAGGGTGATTTCCATAAAGAATCCATTACCATTCGTTACAAGACATTTTATGTCTATTTTTATTACTCATTACAACAGAGGATTTTCCTATGTCTGATACGGTAAACACTCCGAAAGAGGAAAAGGCTGGTATTGGCGGTTACATCGCTTTGATCTTCGCCTGTGTCTTCTTCTCTGGCCTTTGTGCCGGTAACCACTGGTGGGGCATTTTTGACTTCGCCACGTTGAACGGCTCCTTCGGTAAGTTGCTCTCTGGTGCTTCCCTTGACGGTGAAGTCATCAAGACGGCTGCCACGACGTTCCGCGGTAAGGGTGGTAGCGGTGCCCTCGACGGCTTCGCCTTTGCTCTTACGTTGGTTCCGACCGTTATGTTCGCTTTGGCCATGATCACGGTCTGCGACCACTACGGTGCTTTGCGCGCTGCTCGCCAACTCTTGACCCCGATTCTCCGTCCGATGATGGGCATCCCGGGTTCCTGCTCTTTGGCTTTGATCGCTTCCTTGCAATCCACCGACGGTGGTGCTGCTTTGACGCGTCAATTGCTCGACGCCGGTGAAATCACCGAAGACGAAGCTGATATTTTTGCTATGTTCCAATTGTCTGCTGACGCAACGATCACGAACTTCATGGGTGCCGGTGTGGTGCTCTTGAGCTTGACCGACGCTGCCGGCAATACGGTTCCGACCTCCATCGGCGTGTGCTTGGGCATCATGCTTATCATGAAGGTTGTCGGTGCAAACTTCATCCGCTTCTTGAAAGTCTTCCGTGGCAAGAAGAACGCTGCTGCTTAATCACTGGAGGTCTCTGATATGTCTAATGCAAAAACTAAGCCGATGATCACTGACATCTTCGTGAAGGGCGCTCTTCAAGGTTGGGACATCGCTACGCACTCTACCATTCCGAACGTTTTGATGGCTTTCGTTATCATTCGTGCCTTGAACGTTGCCGGTATGATCCCCATTTTGGGTGACATCTTTAAGCCGTTGATGGGCTTGTTCGGTCTTCCCGGTGAAGCCGCTGCCGTTTTGATCGCCGGTTGGATGTCCATGGGTGGCGGCGTCGGTGTTGCCGTCGCTTTGTTCGACCAAGGTTCTTTGACCTTGACTGACTGCGCCATCCTCGCTCCTGCCATCTACTTGATGGGTTCTCAATTGCAATACATGGGTCGCGCCTTGGGTGTGATCGGTACGCGTGGTAGCATGATTCCGGTGTTGATGGGTACGTCCATCCTCAACGCTTTCATCGCCATGATCATCATGAACATCATTGTCTAATTGACTGATACATGATTGATTGCTAGAGAATAGCGATTGCGAAGGGTGAACATTTCGATGTTCGCCCTTTTTCTTTACCTAAAATTTGATCAAAATCAGTCGAATTTTCCAATATTTAGCATTGTTTTCAGATAAAATTCTGTTAAGGCTCTTTTTAGCCTCTATCCATTTATTTATAGGGAGAAACCAATGGTTCAAGAATTTCTTAAAGATCTTGAAGAAGTCGTTAACGTTGACTGCGGTACCGCCACGATTGAAGGCGTGAAGCAAGTTGCCGAAACGTTTGTTCGTCATTACGAGTCTATCGGCTTTAAGGCTGAACTCGTCGATTTAGGCTCTTCTGTCGGCCCCGGCGTTTTCGCTACGAATAAGCCCGAAGCTACCCGCTTTGACGTCATGCTCAACGGCCACTTGGACACGGTTTTCCCGGCTGGCACGGTTGCTCAACGCCCGATGTCCATCAAGGGTGACCGTGCTTACGGTCCCGGCGTTTTGGACTGCAAGGCTGGTTGTATGACCATCGTTCACGCTTTGAAGCGTTTGCCCAAAGAAAAGCTCGACAAGCTCGCCATCTTGATCGCTCACAACCCAGACGAAGAAACGGGTTCTGTTGCCAGCCACCACTGGCTCCAAGAATGTGCCTCCAAGTCTGATCGCGCTTTGATCTTTGAACCGGCTCGTGAAGGCGGTGAACTCGTTTGCGCTCGTAAGGGCTCTTCCACGTACAAGGTTACCTTCCACGGTGTTTCCGCTCACGCCGGTAACAACCCGGAACGTGGTTGCGATGCCAACTTGGCTTTGGCTAAGTTCATGATCGCTGTTAAGGAATTGGCCGATATGGAACGTGGTATCACGTTGAACTTCGGTTATATCAACGGCGGTACGGTCGCTAACGTTGTTTCTGATCACGCTGAAACGGCCCTTGACCTCCGTGTCTGGAATGATGATGACTACAAGGTTATCAACGCCAAGATCATCGAATTGGCCAAGCAAGAATGGGTTGCTGGTGTGACGGCTGAAATCGCAGAAACGAATCACCACGACGCTATGCCCTTGAGCGAAGCCACGAAGGCTATGGCTGGCTTGATCGAAGAAGCTGCCAAGCTTGAAGGTTATGACATCGCTTGGGTGAAGGCCGGTGGTGCTTCTGACGGTAACACGACGGCCGGTATGGGCGTTCCGACCCTTGACGGTCTCGGCCCTGTCGGCGGTGGCATGCACTGCGATAAGGAATACATGGAAATCAATTCTGTTGAAAAACACATCAAGTTGGCTGAACGCTTCTTGACGTTGTTGGCTGATGCCAAGTAATCCTTAGCCTAACGGCGACAAAATGGGGAGAGTTTGATGCTCTCCCCGTTTTTTTGATCTCGATAAGTGGAATGCTTTATCCTTTTGTCTAACGTTTAATCCAAGGACAAAAAGCTTTTTCCAAAACACCGACACTGGCGTAAACCGTCAAACCCAGCACACTCATTCCAAGAATGGCGACAAACATCGCTAACGTGTCGCCCACCCCCCAGGCATCCATAATCAAAAAGCCCAAGCCCGTTGTCGTCGCAAAGCTTTCGGCTAGGAATAAAACAGCAATGGCCGTACCCGTGGCCACTTTTAAAGCTGTAAAGAGTTCCGGTAAAGCGGCAGGAATATAAACATAACGCACCGCTTGCCATTTCGTTCCCCCCATAGAGAAAAATGCTTTTTCGTAGGATGGGTCGATGCTTAATGCACTCGCTCTCATAATCACCAATAATTGGTACCCGGCCGTTAATGCAATAAGGCAAATGCGTGAGGACTCGCCCAATCCCAAAAGCATAAAGAAAACCGGCAAAAGGACGATCTTCGGGACGGGGTAGGTGATAAAAAGCAAGGGCGCACCCAACCAATCAGAGCGTTTACTGTGACCCAATAAGAGACCCAACGGGAAAGCAATCAGTACACTCACTAAAAGTCCCATTAAAAGTCGATAAAGACTGACGAGAATATGGTCCCAAAAGACCGTGGTCATCAACGCTTTTACAAAGGCAGCTGTCGTGGTGACGGGATTGGGCAAAAGGGCTTCACCTAAACTCAAAGAGCCCAAGAGCCATAAAAGACCGATCGTCAAAAAACCTAAAACGTAACGAAGAAGCAACGTCATAGCGTCCTCCCCGATGCCTTTTTCAAATGCGCATGAATCGTACGTACGGTATCGTAAAAACATGCCGTTTCTCGGTCTGCACAACCTTTTGCATGATCAAAAGCGGGATTTTCAAAGAAGGCCACTTTTCTAAAGGGGTTAGAGGCCAGTACCAATACATGAGAGGCCAAACACACGGCCTCAGAAATATCGTGCGTGACCATGATGATATTGCAAGGATGGTGCTTGCGGACTTCGACTAAAAAGTCCTGTAAATGCTCACGCAAGAGAGCATCTAGGGCAGAAAAGGGTTCATCCAAGAATAGCACTTCCGGTTGCGCTAAAAGGGCTCGGCCAATGGCCAGGCGTTGACGCTGACCGCCCGAGAGCTCTGTCGGGTACCGTCCCTCCAAGCCTTCGAGCTGAAGTTCAGCCAACATCGCTTTCACGCTTTGTGTACGACGATAAGGATCGGAACAGAGCTGTGGGTTGAGTTTAAAAGGCATTTGAAGGTTTTCTACCACCTTCATCCAAGGAAAAAGACCCAAATTTTGCCAAACGAAACTGGAGCGAATATCCTTAAACGCTGTCACCTCAGAATTTCGCTCCCAGCGAATCTCTCCCTCTTTTACCGCACGTAACCCTGCTAAAGCTGACAATAGTGTGGATTTCCCACACCCTGACTCCCCGACAATGGCTAAAGAAGCCTTGGCGGGGAACGCAAAAAATAAACGATCAATCACCACCTCACGGTCATAACCAACCGTCAGGTTTTCACAGTGCAGGGTTAAACCTTGAGATTGATCGCTCATGCGCTTGTCCTATTTGACAATAATGGCTTCGTAAGCGGGAACTGCTTTAATCATGCCCTTAGTGATCATCCATTGACCGACGCGCTCGACTTCGGCTTTGGTGGGTAAGGGAGGCAAACCGTCAGCCGTTTGATGAACGGAGAAGGAAACCATCTTATAAGATTGTGCTACCGCAGGCGGTAAAAGGCGCTTTTTAACCATTTCGGTGCGATAGTGAGACGGATCCTTGTCAATGCGAGCTGCGGCTTTAGCGACGGCTTTTCTAAACCCATCGACTGTCTTTTTATCTAAGTGAGAATCTCGAAGTGCGACAACCGCCAAGGCTTCATTGATCATCGAGTCATCCCAAATCACGCGGCCCCCCTTAGCTTCTACGACAGAAACTAAAGGTTCAGGTAGCATAGCTGTTGCCACTTGACCGCTTTGAAGCATCTGTAAGCGAATCGGAATTTGCTTAACTTCTAAATTCTTAATCGCCGTTGTCGGTAACATTTCCGTCTCTTTCATGCGATCTAAAAGATAATCGATGATCGTAGCGGAACTCATGGCACTCGGTGTATTTTTAAGCTCAGAGAGCTTTGTGATGGTCTTGGCGTCCTTGGGCGATACCACTAAACCAAAACAACGTTGCTTGGGACTCGTATGCGTCGTCGTTAAGACCACCGCTTGCTTCATGCCTTGTTCGTTTTGCATGAAGACATTCATAAGATCGGCAAAGTGACCGTCAATTTTCCCAGCTGCCATCGCAGCACGCACTTCAAGCGCCGACTTAAAAGGAATGAGCTCAACATCAAGTCCTTCGTCTTTAAAAAGCTTTTCCTCTTGAGCCACATACAAAACAATTGAGTCCGCAGCCGGCAATAAACCAATGCGCACGGTTTGAGCATTGACAGCAAAAGCTGCACTCAAACCCAAAGCTAAAAGGCTAACCTTATAGAGCGTACTCATCTTCGCCCTCCATTTCCTTTTCCCACGACTCCAACTCACGGGGCAAGCTCTTATTTTGTTCACGAATTTGGCGAGATTTCTCCAAAATAGCCGAGCGCAACAAATCCAAACCCGTTCCCTTCAAGGCCGAAATACGAACAGCCACAATGTCTCCATTGGCATCACGCAAGATTTCCGGTTCCAAGTCCGTTTGGTCAATCTTATTGAGCACCATAATGGTAGGAATTTCATGCGCTTCGATTTCTTCTAAGACCTTATTGACTTCAACGATTTGATCATCCTTGGCAGCGCTAGAAGCGTCAACTACGTGCAATAAGATATCGGCATGCACGGTTTCATCTAAAGTTGATTTAAAGGCTTCCACCAATTGGTGAGGAAGACCTCTAATAAAGCCCACCGTATCGCTTAAGACCACACTTTCACCTTCGCCCACGTAACAACGACGAGCAGTCGTATCCAACGTGGCAAAGAGTTGGTCAGCGGCATAAATTTCAGATTTCGTTAAAGCATTAAATAATGTGGACTTCCCAGCGTTGGTGTAACCCACAGTGGAAAGCGACACCACCTCGCCGCGACTGCGACTTTTTCGTTGCGTATCTCGCTGTCGCGTTAACTTCTTTAACTGTTCCTTTAATTGTTTGACGCGAACGCCAATCATTCGGCGGTCCAATTCAATTTGCTTTTCGCCAGGGCCCCCGGTTTTACTCAAGCCCCCGCGTTGACGCTCCAAGTGAGTCCAACCGCGAACCAAACGCGTTGAGAGGTGTTCCAATCGGGCCAACTCGACTTGAAGGCGACCTTCTCGGCTTTTAGCGCGACGTTGGAAGATTTCCAAAATCAATTGCGTACGATCAAGCACGGCCACTTTCACAACGCGTTCAATGTTACGTTGCTGAGCTGCCGTTAACGCCACGTCAAAAACCACGACACCGGCGTTAGATTCTTCGACTTCGAAGGCCAACTCCTCAATCTTGCCACTACCCAAATAGGTGGCAGGATCGGGTTTATCTCGCTTAGCCAGCATCATCCCTACAGGTTCGAGTGCATCGCTTCGAGCAAGTTCAGTAAGCTCTTCAGGAGCATCAGGCAACGTCACACGCGACGTTGAAATACAGACCAAATACGCTCTGGGGGACTCTTCTCGAGCCGAATCAATTTGAAAAACAGTCATGAATGTCGTTAACCACTACAAACAAAAGAGCGCCGAAGCGCTCCTTTGAAGATAAACCACGGCAGAGATTATTCGTCTTGGCCCATCGCCGGCATATTCACGGCCTTGGTCGGCACCACCGTGCTGATGGCGTGCTTATAAACCATTTGCGTGACCGTGTTGCGAAGTAACACAACGTATTGGTCGAAAGATTCCACTTGGCCTTGCAACTTAATGCCATTGACCAAATAAATCGAGACCGGGATGTGTTCCTTGCGCAAAATATTAAGGAACGGATCTTGTAAGAGTTGGCCTTTATTCGTCATTTTTATTCTCCGGGCGTCTCGTAACGCCTTCTTGTTTGTGCCGACAAACCGTTCGCCGACATATAAGGTTAATTTTATTCTTTTTTATCCACGTATGGGTTTTTATTGATCTTAAATTCAATTCGCAACGGCGTACCGGCTAAATTGAACTGATCTCTAAACCACCCTTCGAGGTAACGCTTGTAGCTATCAGGCACAGCTTGAAGACTGTTGCCGTGAATCACAACCACGGGAGGATTTTGACCGCCTTGGTGAGCATAACGCAACTTCGGACGAACACCCTTCACACGCGGGGGCGATTGACGTTGAACGGCTTCAATCAAAGCACGCGTCAATTTCGGCGTCGAAAGCTTAGAGAAGGCTGCAGCATGAGCATCGCTCACTGCCTTCATCAAATGGTTCAAGCCGTTACGCTTTAATGCAGAAATGTGAATGTGACGAGCCCAATTCAAGAAATGCAACTTGTGGTCGATTTCTTCATCGATACGGCTACGTTGATAGCTATCCAACACTTCCCACTTATTGATGGCAACCACCAATGCACGACCGCTCTCAAGTACATAGCCTGCGATATGAGCATCGTGTTCGGCAACACCTTCGCTAGCATCTAATACCAACACCACAACGTTTGCATCCGCAATGGCTTGTAAGGTCTTAACAACCGAGAACTTCTCAATGGCTTCAAAGACCTTACCCTTACGACGCAAACCCGCCGTATCAATCAAGGCATAGTCTCGGCCGTCGTACTCAAAGTCCACTCGGATCGAGTCACGCGTGGTCCCTGGCATATCGAAAGCAATCAATCGATCTTCGCCCAAAAGGGCGTTAATCAACGTGCTCTTACCGGCGTTCGGACGACCGGCTACGGCCACCTTCACGCGCGGCAACTTGCCGTCTTCAAGTTCTTCTTCAGGTTGCTCCTCCACTTCCGGGCAGTGTTCAAGCGCCAATTCAATCAAATTGTGCACACCGTGACCGTGAGAGGCAGAAATCATATTGGGTTCACCCATGGCCAATTCATAGAATTCGGCAGCATGCGTGACATCCAAACCTTCGGCCTTATTAATGGCCAAAATCACCGGACGATGAGAGCGACGCAAATGTTGAGCAATGCGTTCATCATGCGGCGTTAAACCCGTACGGGCATCGACCACGAAAATAACGACATCGGCTTCTTCAATGGCAAGCTCTGCTTGGCTAGCCATGGCCTTTACGATGCCTTCGCTCTTGACGGGTTCAAAACCACCCGTGTCAACGACGATATAGGGACGCGGGCCAACTCGACCTTCGCCGTATTGACGATCTCGCGTCAAACCAGGAAAGTCTGCGACCAACGCGTCACGAGAACGCGTTAAGCGATTAAATAAGGTGGATTTACCGACGTTCGGGCGACCCACTAATGCAATAACAGGAAGCATTGTTTACTTCACCTTGATGTAAGCAACTTCGCCTTCATCCGTTTGGAAGATGGCGCCTTGTTCATAGGGCTGAGGCGGAACAACAATGGCTCCGTCCAAATCAGTACGACCGATGATTTGACCGCTTTCAGGGTTAATAAAGTGCACATAGCCTTCGCTGTCACCGGCCGCCAAAATACCGGCAAACGGCAACACGGCACGCACTCCGCGCCACTTCAAATCACCATTGCGCCAAATCGGCAAACCGCGAATGCGATCAAAGGCATAAAGCTCACTTGCCGTATTAGCAATGTAGACGAAACGATCATCAGCTGCAGGTTGAGTCATTGCAGTAATGTCATGCGTCCAACGTAATTGACCATTTTGCGCGTTCATGCAAACCAAACGACCTTGGAAGGCGGATGCACAAAGAAGATCACCGTCGGCCATCGGCCAACCTAAAATATCAACTAAACGTTCAACTTCGGTAATGCCACGAGCTTCCGAAATCAACGTTTGCCAAACAGGACGACCTTCGGGCGAAAGACCCAAGAGGTAACCGTTACTTTGACCCACCAAAATCATGGGACCAAAGAATCGCATACCGGAAGCGCCCTTGACCGTTAAATTCGGAATTGAGCGTTGATAGCGCCACTTTTGAGCCCCCGTCATCGCATCAAAGGCCGTCACACGTGTATCGGCCGTACGAACAACAACCAAGCCGTTACCAACCAAGGGAACGCTATCCATTTCGCTCGTCAAGAACTGACTCCAAAGCTTCTTGCCCTCTGCGTCATAGACAATCAACTCACCCTTCGTGGTTCCTAATGCGACGATGTAACCGTCACTACCAACACCGGCTGCGATATCAGCAGGCGTCTCCACGCTCCAAACCGTATCACCTGTTTGAGCATCAAAACGATAGAGCGTATCGCCACCGGCTGCGTAAACCGCTTGACCGACCACGCTCGGAACCAAAAAGTTCGTGACACTTTCCCCTACACCTTTGCTCCAAACCACTTCGGGTTCAGCAATAGAGGTATAGTCTTCCAACTCTTTGGGAGCTTGAGAGCTCGGTGTACTACAAGCAGCTAAAAAGCATGCACTGGCTAAAGCCAACAATGTTTTTTTCATTCGCATAAGTCTTTTGTCCGATTGCGATTATTCTTTAATGATTAAGAATTAAGGTAAAGCTTGAAGCTTCAATTGCACAAAGCCCATCAAAGAGGGTTCGAGCGGATGCTTCAAGGCATCTTCCCAGGCGGCACGAGCGGCCTTCAAATCATTTTTTGCAAAATAGGCATCACCTAAACGGTCTTGGACCAACGCCACTTGCTTATCCGTGGGCTTTGCAGCCGTCAAACTAGCGATAGCGTCATCGTATTTCTTTTGGTCCATTTGGAAGCCGGCCAAACGCAAGCGAGCCACCGTTTGGTATTCCGTGTAGCCGGCTTCGTTTACAACCCACTTCAAAAGCGTTTCAGCCTTAGCGTCTTCGCCTTTGGTTTCAAAGTATTTAGCAGCACTTAAAGCCCCCATCGGGCCATAAACGGTGGAACCAGCATCATCAATTAAAGCATTTACGATCTTATCAACGGAGGTCACTTCTTGTTGAGCGGCAATGGCCGATTGCAAGGAGCTGTAAGCCATGGAAGCATTTTCTGCTTGATGACGATCATACCACTTCATACCGTTATAACCGGCAAAGGCTAAACAAACAGCCGTCACCGCCGTCAAGGTGGCATTACCCCATTTTTCCCACCACGCTTTCAACTCGTCAAGGGACTCTTGTTCTTGTAAATCGTAAGCCATTGAATTATTCCTCGTCTAAGAATGCATTGTCGATATCGAGAAAATACGTAATTGCGTCATTCAAGTCAAGCGTTTCTTGTTGCATGAAACGTTCACCTTCAGGACCATACATACGCTTAACCGTAATCTTACGGTTGGCGCATTCATCTTCACCGCAAATCAAAGCAAAGGTGGCACCCGATTGGTCAGCCTTCTTCATTTGGTTCTTGAAGCTGCCTTCGCCCGCGTGTACGATCACTTCGTAGCCGCCGTCGCGGAGCATTTCCCCCACCAACATGGCGTACTCTTGAGTTTCGCCACCTGAGTGCAACACGTAAAATTCCGTATCAGTCGTTTCTTCGTTAAAGCCACATTCGCGCATGACTTCGAGAACGCGCTCAACACCCATGGCAAAACCGACACCCGGCGTGGGCTTGCCGCCCAACATTTCAACGAGCGGATCGTAGCGACCGCCACCACAAACCGTGGCTTGAGCACCTAACTTATCCGTCACCCATTCGTAAACCGTGTGGTTGTAGTAATCCAAACCACGTACCAAACGCGGGTTAATGCTGTAGTCGACACCGGCCACGCTCAACAATCGTTCCAAACGATTTAAGAAAGCGAGGCTATCTTCTTTGAGATAGTCAAGCAAACGCGGAGCGGCTTCAACCATAGCTTGCATTCCAGGATTCTTCGTATCCAAAATGCGCAACGGGTTAGCGTACAAGCGGCGCTTAGCATCTTCATCCAAAATGTCTTGGTGAGCTTCAAAGTACTTGATCAAAGCTTCACGGTGAGCCAAACGTTCATCCAAGTTACCCAAGGAAGTCAATTCCAAACGCAACGGCAAAATTTCCAATTCATCAAAAAGGCGACGAGCCATCAAAATTTGTTCAACGTCAACGTCCGGGCCCTTAAAGCCCAAAGCTTCGACACCTAATTGATAGAACTGACGATAGCGACCGCGTTGGGGACGTTCGTGACGGAACATCGGGCCAAAGTACCAAAGTCGTTGCGGAGCGTTGTAGCAAAGATTATGTTCAATAACGCTACGAACGACGCCTGCCGTATTTTCTGGGCGCAAAGCCAATTCTTCACCGTTTAAGCTATCGGTAAAGCAATACATTTCCTTTTCAACGATGTCGGTCACTTCACCGATACCGCGCTTGAAAAGGGGCGTGGATTCAAGGATTGGCGTGCGGATTTGCTTGTAACCGTAGCCTGCCAAGACAGCATTAGCCGTGTCCGTAAACACTTCCCAAATATAGGAATCGGCCGGCAAGATGTCATTCATACCGCGAATACCGGAAATTTTTTGAACTTTAGCCATTTCAATCTTCTTTCATTAGATCAATTAATTACTTACGAGCATAGTGCGAAAGCACATACTCCTCAATCATAGCGTGAAACTTCTCACTAATGGCGTGAGAATCTTGGGCTTCACCCTTAATTGTTCCTATTTTTTCTCCATCGGCAAAAACCGGCGCTACGGGACTTTCACCACAGCCGGGCAAGCTGATACCGATATTAGCGCTCTTACTTTCGCCGGGACCATTGACCACACAGCCCATCACAGCCACCACCATGCTCTCAAAGCCGGGAGCCGTCTCACGCCACTCGGGCGTCTTTTCGCGCAAAAAAGCTTGCGTATCCAATGCCAATTGTTGGAAAAGGGAGCTTGATGTACGACCACACCCGGGGCACGACACCACCAACGGCATAAACGCACGCAATCCCATCGTCTGAAGAAGCTCTTGAGCAACAACGACTTCTTCCGTACGGGCTTTACCCGGCATGGGCGTGATACTCACCCGAATCGTATCGCCGATCCCTTCCCCCAAAAGCGTTCCCATGGCAATAGAACTTGCCACAACACCCTTGGTGCCAATACCGGCTTCGGTTAAACCTAAGTGCAATGCATAGTGACACTTCTGTGCCATTTCTCGATAGACAGCGATGAGATCAGCAACACCGCTCACCTTTGCCGAGAGCACAATCTTATCGGCTCCGAGACCTAACTTTTCCGCATACTGAGCAGACTCGATGGCAGAAGCCACTAACGCATGACGCAACACTTCAGTGGGTGTCTCAGGCATCCCCTTTTGACGATTTTCGTCCATCATGCGGGACAAAATTTGAGGATCCAACGACCCACCATTAACACCGATACGAACGGGTCGATCATTTTTGATCGCCACTTCAATCATCTTGGCAAAGTTTTCTAGGCCACGCTCCCCTTTACCGACGTTACCGGGGTTGATGCGGTACTTCGACAAAGCAAGAGCGCACTCAGGCACTTCGGTCAAAAGTTTATGACCGTTGTAGTGAAAGTCACCCACCAATGGTACCGTGCAACCGGCTTCATCAAGGCGCTTGCGAATATCCACCACCGCGCGTGCAGCTTCCGGCGTATTGACCGTGAGACGCACCAATTCACTACCGGCACGGGCTAAAGCCATCACTTGTTCAACCGTTGCTTCAACATCAGTTGTCGGGGTATTGGTCATTGACTGCACACGAATCGGACTGTCAGAGCCAATCGTCACATCACGATCAGCATAGCGAACATGAACGGTTTGCGTTTGATGACGAGCCTTAAAAACTTCCATGTCGGCCTCAATTAGTTTTCTTTCACCAAAAACGTTGCACGAGCTTTTTGTTCTGCTAAGCGCTCTGCTCGACGCGTTTTGTCTTTAATGTTGCCTGCCAATTGACCACAAGCGGCATCAATATCGTCCCCTCGCGTCTTACGAATCGTTGTCACGATCCCTTGCCCCATCAAGTAGTCTTGGAAAGCCTTCACATCCTTAGCATCAGGCTTTTTCAAGTCACTATCCGGGAACGGATTAAAGGGAATCAAGTTGAACTTACAAGAAACCCCGCGAACCAACTTTGCCAATTGCTTAGCGTGCATCAATTGGTCATTCACGCCACCCAACATGATGTATTCAAACGTGATGTAGTCGCGCGGTGCGTATTGCAAATAGCGCTTACAAGCTGCCATCAAATCGGCCAACGGGTGCTTACGATTAATGGGCATAATCATGTCACGCAATTCATCTGTGGGCGCATGCAAAGACACGGCCAATGCCACGGGCACCGCTTGCGCAAGCTTATCCATTTGAAGCGTTAAACCGCAGGTCGAAACCGTCACGCGACGGCGACTTAAACCGTAACCGTTGTCATCGAGCATGAGCTTCAGGGCAATGATAACGTTATCCAAATTCTGTAACGGCTCACCCATCCCCATCAAAACAACGTTGCTGATGATACGATCAGCGGGATCGGTGATTCCGGCATCGGCACGAAGCGTTTTTTCAGCGTGCCAGAGCTGACCGATAATTTCGGCAGCAGTTAAATTTCTGTTAAACCCTTGCTTACCCGTCGAGCAGAATAAGCAACCCATGGCGCAACCGGCTTGCGTGGAAATACACAACGTACCGCGGTCGTCTTCTGGGATAAAAACTGTTTCAACGGCGTTGCCGTTACCCAAATCAAAAAGCCACTTGCGAGTACCGTCCGTACTCACCTTGTCCCAAATCGGTTTCGGCGCACGAATCTCACATTCGTTTAACAACTTTGCACGGAAACTCTTTGCCAAATCGGTCATATTTTCAATTTCGCCTTCGCAATGGCGATGGATCCAACGCAAAAGCTGAATGGCGCGAAAACGCTTCTCACCCAAGCTCTCGCAATAGGCGATCAGACCTTCACGATCCATGTTTAACAGATTGACTCGATTAGCGGTATCCATAGGACAAAAACTTAAAAAAATGGGGTTAAATAAAAACGCAAAAAGTTCGAGAAAGCCTCGAACCCGAAATCAACTCAAAGAAAGCGTCACCGCCTCAGTGCGAGACGGCGACACTTTAACCATTTAAATGCGAATTACTTACCACAGCAGCAACCGCAGCACTTGCGTTCGCAGATTGCCAACGTCGGGAAGAAGTAAGCAATTTCAACGGCAGCCGTTTCAGGAGCGTCAGAGCCGTGAACAGCGTTAGCATCGATGCTTTCAGCGAAGTCAGCACGGATCGTACCGGCTTCAGCCTTCTTCGGGTCGGTTGCGCCCATCAATTCACGATTCTTGAGGATGGCGCCTTCGCCTTCCAACACTTGAATCATAACGGGACCAGAGGTCATGAAAGCAACCAAGTCCTTGAAGAAGGGACGTTCTTTGTGAACTGCGTAGAAGCCTTCGGCTTCAGCTTGAGAGAGTTGACGCATTTGAGCGGCAACAATCTTCAAACCAGCGTTTTCAAAACGCGTGTAGATTTGACCGATCACGTTCTTAGCAACTGCATCAGGTTTGATGATAGAAAGGGTGCGTTCGATAGCCATTGGTATATCCCCCAAATAGTTAATAAAAGTTGATGACAATCCTCAAAGCAAAAGGCTCTTAGGATCATCAGAAATTTCTCGAATCGTCAAGGGATTGTCCCCCTGCGTTCAGTCAGTTGGATTTTAGCAGAAAGCAACGACTCAATCGGATGAAAAGTATTACAGCAACCTCCGTAAAGCCCCTGTTTCAAACGGGGGATATAAGGAGAAAAGTCGTAAGACTTTGTAAATCTGCCGATTGAATAAATCGTTGATTGATCTCTATTGTCAAAATTAAAGCCATGGAACTGATGCTCAACTACTCATTCGAACTGAAACTCAACACCACTCAACGACGTTTCTTAAGTCAAACGGCGGGGGCGGTGCGTTTCGTTTGGAATCATTTTCTAGC
>USIM01000001.1 GCA_900554675.1 uncultured Sutterella sp. | reverse complement strand
AGATTATTGTCCAAAGTAGTAATAGCACAATAAAGCAACGATAACAGGGCGCCAATGGACAAATCACATCGTAAAATTGCACTGTCTAAAAAAGTGACTATTTGTAACTTTTTTACCAATTTTCTTATTACAGTAAAAGGAAACTACCATGGTTGGTTTAGACTTTTGGCTACAGATCCTTCTCGTATTGGTCTGTTTGTTCTACGGTGCCCGTAAAGGCGGTATGGCCCTCGGTCTTATCGGCGGTATCGGCCTTATCATTTTGATTTTCGGTTGCGGCTTGAAGCCGGGTAAACCGCCGGTCGACGTGATTCTCACGATTTTGGCTGTGGTTTGCGGTTCTGCAACGTTGCAAGCCGCCGGTGGTTTGGACTGCTTGCTCCAAATCGCTGAAAAGATCCTCCGTCGCAATCCGCGTTACGTCTGCTACTTGGCTCCGTACATCTGCTGGTTCTTGACGATCCTTTGCGGTACGGGTCACGTTGTTTACACGATGCTCCCGATTATCTATGACGTTGCTATCAAGAATGGCATCCGTCCGGAACGTCCGATGGCTGGTTCTACGATCGCTTCCCAAATGGGCGTGATCTGCTCTCCGGCTGCTGTGGCTGCTGTGTCCATGATCGCTTTGATGGACGGTTACACCATCAACGGCATGCACTTCGGTTTCGTTGAACTCTTCTCCATCACGATTCCTGCCGGTTTCGTTGGCGTCTTCGCTGTTGGTACCTTCTCTTGGTTCCGCGGTAAGGATTTGGATAAGGACCAAGACTTCCAAAAATTGATCTCTGATCCGGAAACGAAGAACTATGTTTACGGTGACTCCACGACGTTGATCGGTCGCACGTTCTCCAAGACGCAATGGGCTTCTTTGTTCATCTTCTTGGCCGTGATCGTTATCGTTGCTCTTCTCGGTATGTTCCCGGAATTGCGTCCGCAAGTTGGTGCTAAGCGCTTGTCCATGACGTTGGCCATCCAAATGTTCATGTTGGCTGCCGGTGCCTTGATGGTGATCTTCTGTGGCGTTAAGGCCTCCAGCGTTGCTAGCAACTCTGTGTTCCGCGCCGGTTGCGTGGCCATCGTTGCTGTGTACGGTGTGGCTTGGATGTGCGACACGATGTTCGCTGCTCACTTGCCCACGTTGAAGGCTGGCTTGACGGAAGCTGTTAAGGAAGCTCCGTGGTTGTACGCTGTTGTGTTGCTCTTGACCTCTAAGCTCGTGAACTCTCAAGCTGCTGCTGTAGCTACGATCGTTCCGGCCGCTTTGAGCGTCGGTGTTCCTCCGGGCATCGTGGTGGCTTTCTCTGCCGCTTGCTACGGTTACTACATCCTTCCGACGTACCCGTCTGACTTGGCCGCTATCCAATTCGACCGCTCTGGTACGACGCACATCGGTAAGTTTGTGATCAACCACTCCTTCATCATCCCGGGTTTGATCGGTGTGATTACGGCTTCTGTGATTGGTTACATCCTCGCCATGGTTTACGGTTTCGTATAAATCATCAGTATTGTTGATTAATATGAAATGAATAAACGGCAAGTAGTCTTCACTGGTTACTTGCCGTTTTAATTGAGTCTTGTGTCTACGGGTACATAAGACGATAATAAAAATACCCCTTGATCGAAAGATCGACTCATTGAAATCGGTTAGGAAAGACAAAAACAGTTTGCCGCCCCTAACTAATAGTGCACTAGAAAGGAGAGATAAAAGATGTCTCAATTACCTGAATTCAAATACGCTCCGATGTTCCAAATGGGCAAAGACGACACGGAATATGAATTAATCACCAAAGACTACGTCTCCGTGAGCGAATTTGAAGGTAAGCCGATTCTTAAGGTTCAACCCGAAGCATTATCTACGTTGATTAACACTGCTTTCCATAACGTTAACTTCTTGTTGCGTCGCTCCCATAATGAAGCAGTCGCCAAAATTTTGAACGACCCAGAATCTTCTGATAACGACAAATACGTTGCATTGACGATGTTGCGCAACGCTGAAATCTCCGCCAAGGGCATCCTCCCGATCTGTCAAGATACGGGTACGGCCATTGTTCACGGTGAAAAGGGTCAACAAGTTTGGACGGGCTTCTGTGATGAAGAAGCCATCAGCTTGGGCGTTTACAATACCTACACGCAAGACGCTTTGCGTTATTCTCAAAACGCTCCCTTGACGATGTACAAGGAAGTTAACACCAAGTGCAACCTCCCGGCTCAAATCGACATTGAAGCCACGGAAGGCGACGAATACAAGTTCTTGTGCGTTGTGAAGGGTGGTGGTTCTGCCAACAAGTCCTACCTCTTCCAAAAGACCAAGGCCATTTTGAACCCGGACGCTCTCGTTCCGTTCTTAGTTGATCAAATTAAGGACCTCGGCACGGCTGCTTGCCCGCCGTACCACATCGCTGTCGTTGTCGGCGGTACGTCTGCAGAAAAGACGATGTTGACGGTGAAGTTGGCCTCCACGAAGTTCTATGACAATTTGCCCACGACGGGGGACGAAACGGGTCGTGCATTCCGTGACGTCGAATTGGAGAACACGTTACTTGAAGCTGCCAACAGCATCGGCCTCGGCGCTCAATTCGGTGGTAAGTACATGGCTCACGACGTTCGCGTTGTTCGTTTGCCGCGCCACGGCGCCAGCTGCCCGATCGGTATCGGTGTGAGCTGCTCTGCTGACCGTAACGTCAAGTGCAAGATCAACAAGGACGGTTTGTGGATTGAAAAGCTCGACACGCATCCGGAAGAATTGATTCCTGAAGCCTTCCGTAAGGACAGCGAAGGTCAAACCGTGAAGATTGACTTGAGCATGCCGATGGATCAAATCCGCGCTGAATTGTCCAAGTACCCGGTCTCTACCCGCGTTTCTATGACGGGTACGATCATTGTGGGTCGTGACATCGCTCACGCTCGCATTAAGGAACGTCTTGACAAGGGCGAAGGTTTGCCTGATTACATCAAGAATCACCCGATCCTCTACGCAGGTCCTGCTAAGACTCCTGAAGGCTATGCTTGCGGTTCTATGGGCCCGACGACGGCTAACCGTATGGACCCGTACGCTGATCCCTTCATGGCTGCCGGTGGTTCCTTCGTGATGATCGCTAAGGGTAACCGTACGCAAGTCGTGACCGACGCTTGTAAGAAGTGGGGCGGTTTCTATCTCGGTACGATCGGTGGTGTAGCTGCTGCTTTGTCTGAAGCCGCTATTAAGAGCATCGAATGCATCGAATATCCGGAATTGGGTATGGAAGCTGTCTACAAGATCGAAGTTGAAGACTTCCCGGCCTTCATCTTGGTTGACGACAAGGGTAACGACTTCTTCA
This sequence comes from uncultured Sutterella sp., assembly GCA_900554675.1. GTDB lineage: Bacteria > Pseudomonadota > Gammaproteobacteria > Burkholderiales > Burkholderiaceae_F > Aphodousia. Next base: position 16,369 of record USIM01000001.1, on the reverse strand, counting down.
AGCAATTGAAGCCGCGTTGCGTTTGCAAGTGCGAATCCAAGTAATTCGTCATTGCTCCAGGGCGCGTTAAGCGCGCCCTAAAACAGAAGAACCACACCTCAAAATCGAGCGTGTGGTTCTTTTTTTTCGGTTTCAAATATCAGAACTAGATTTGATAGCCGGCCTTACGGGCAAAGCGAACCGTTGCATCCAAAAAACCTTGCTTGGAGCCACAGTCGTAGCGAATGCCATCAAAGCGATGCGCATAGGTCGTGCCCAAATCCAATTGGCTGGCGATACCGTCCGTTAATTGAATTTCACCGCCCACACCCTTTTGAACGGTTTTTAACTTTTCAAAAATTTCGGGCTCCAACACATAGCGACCAATCACAGCCAACTGTGACGGTGCCACTTCGGGCTCAGGCTTTTCCACCATCGTACGAACGCAACTTGTGGCAGCACTCGGGTCATCCACGCCCACAATCCCGTACTTCTTCGTATCAGCTAAGGGCACGTCTTGAACGGCCAACACGTTACCGCCGCCCATTTGACGACGCACGTCGATTAATTGACCGATTGCCGACTTTTGCGCATCAATTAAGTCGTCAGCCAACATCACGGCAAAGGGTTCATCGCCCACGACCGGTTGAGCGCGCAAAATGGCATGACCAAGGCCCAACGGTTCAGGTTGACGAATGTAGACAAAGGTCACGCCCATCGGCGCAATGGAACGCACCGTTTGCAAAAGTTCTTCCTTGCCCTTTTCGATGAGTTCTTTTTCCAACATTGGGGCCTTGTCAAAATGATCTTCAATGGCGCGCTTGTAGCGGCCCGTGATGAAAATCATGTCCGTGATACCGGCGGCATACGCTTCTTCCACGGCGTACTGAATCAAAGGCTTATCAACAACCGGCAACATTTCTTTGGGCATGGCCTTGGTGGCCGGTAAAAAGCGCGTACCTAAACCTGCGACCGGAAAGACAACTTTACGAACTTCTTTCATGGGAAAAACCTACAAAAATAAATGAATCAACATCCATAAGTATAGACAAAGAGCGAATAGAAAACGCAAAGAGAAACGCTTTGCAAAACACTGATGCCTTAAGGTGTCCCTCTATTAAGCTTTTCAAAACAAACTTCAATATACTGACAGCATTCAATAGGGGTGTTTTGAACTTATGCAATCGGCTCAAAAAATTTTAGTCATCGGTGATGTCCACGGGTGCCTGCCAACGCTTGAAGAATTGCTCGACCAAGTGCAAGAGGAAATGCCTTTGCTCTTTTTGGGCGACGTGATCAATCGCGGCCCGCAATCACTTTCCACCTTGCGTCTTATTAAGGCCTTAGGGTCTCGTGCCAAGTTTCTCTTGGGTAACCACGAAATGCACCTCTTGGCAACAGCAGCCGGCGCCGGTAAAGTCAATCGCCGTGATACGATCGATGAAATTTTAAATGCCACCGACAGTGAAGAACTCATCGACTATATTCGTCACCAACCCTTGCTTTTTCAATGGCAAGACTACACGTTTGTACACGCAAGCATTGACCCGGCGTGGACTTTAGAGGAAGCCAAATCTTTGGCTCAAGAAGTGCAAACCCATCTTCAAGGTAACGACTGGAAAGCGTATTTGCAACACATGTACGGCAAAGACTTATGGGATAAGAAACTCACGGGGGACGCTCGTATGCGAGCCATCTTAAATGGCTTTACGCGCATTCGTTTCGTGAATAAAAAAGGGATTCCTGACTACAAGATTAAAGAGGGTTTAGCGCAAAAACCCGATCATTTAATGCCGTGGTTTGAGTGCCCGGTCAGAAAAACAAAAAATGACCGCATTGTTTTTGGTCATTGGTCAACGCTGGGGCTTGTTGTTCAAGACAATGTCATTGCGCTCGATACGGGCTGTGTTTGGGGCGGAGCACTGACGGCCATTGAGTTGCCCGCTCGCAAAGTCTTGAGTGTTAAAGCCCCTCAATACCTTGACCCACTTGCTTAAAAAGAATGGCGCCTATCGTTTGGATATTGCGCCTTCTTTTTCGATTAATTTGATCCCGGATTTTCCAACATCGGATCGGGCACTCCCATCGCTTCGCTCATGCTGGCTGACGCTATTTTTGCCACTTCTCGGCGATCTTTTCCATGCGTATCAATGACAGGTAAGAATTTCATTGTCAACGCCAAATTAGGCGTACTCACAATCGTCCATAAACACGCAAAAATGGAAATGTTGGCATAAGAGGCTTTGGTCGTTTTTTCACCGTTTTCCGTATAGCAAAGCACAACGGGTTGAATGGGCGTGCCCGACATCACGGCAGGTTCCATCAAATTGGCTTTTAAGGGCAATAGCGACAAACCTAAACTCGTACGACCTTCCGGGAAAAGCATAACGGTTTGACACGCTTGCAGGGCAAGACTTAATTGCTCATTGACTTCAACAATGGAGCGACGGTTCTTGCGTTCAATAAAAAGCGTATCCACGCCCTTGGCAATACGACCGAAAATCGGCCAATTGGCAATTTCACTCTTGGCAATAAAGCGACCCGGCTTTTGAGAATCCAGTGCAAAGATATCTAAGAAAGAAACGTGATTGGCAACAAGCAGACAATGAGACGGATAAACCTCACCCTCGCACTTTAATTTAATGCCCACGATCTTAATGAGAAAAGCGGCCCAAGAGCGAATGATGCCGACCTTCTTTTCGGGCTTTACCCATTGCAAATAAAACAACACCATCGTGATACAAGCCACGACATACAAAAGCGCCGCTACAAAGCGAAACGCACCGGAAATCTTATGCATAACGATTAATTTTCTTCGAAATATTGTTGCAAGATGACGCTTGCTGCCTCATCATCGATAAATTCTTCATCGCTATCGACAACCGCCGAGGAGTAGCGCTCATCAACGCGGAAAACGGGTAAATGATAACGCCCTTCAAGCTGTCGGGCAAAACGCTCACAACGCGCGGTCATCTCGTGCGCCGTGCCATCGGGGTGAGAGGGAATCCCCACCACAAAAGCCACAGGAGACCACTCTTTGACTAACTTCTCGACCCCCTTCCAACGGGCGTCATTTGTGCGAGAGTCCACAATCTTCAAGGGTGATGCCTGACGCATCATGGTGTTGCCGATCGCCACACCAATGCGCTTTTCACCAAAATCAAAACCAATAATCGAACCGTCCATTATGCGTGTCCTGAACCATCCATCCAATTGCCGAAATCGTTCGGCGTCAATCCAATCGAAGCCAAAGCCGCTTCATACCGACGTTCAGCCGGCACATCGAAAATTATGGCTTCATCAGCGGGCGCAATCAGCCACCCCGAAACCGACAACTCGTCTTCTAACTGCCCTTCGCTCCAACCGGCGTAGCCAAGGCTAACGAAGAATTTCTCGGGGCAACGCTCGGCGTCTGCCATAGCTTCGAGAACGTCTTTTGACGTCGATAACGTCATGTTGTCCGTGAGCATGAGCGAAGAATGATACTTCTTTTGAGGTGAATGCAACACAAAACCCCGCTCAACCTGAACGGGTCCGCCATCAAAAAGCATCGCTTCTTCTAAGCGCTCGTTGTGGTTTTCAATGCCCACGCGTTCCATGAGCGAAGCCACACTTAAAGCCACCGCACGATTAATCACCAACCCCATCGCCCCTTTGGGTGAATGCTCACAAAGGTAAATAACACTTTGAGCAAAAATGGGATCCTTCATATTGGGAGCGGCGACTAAAAATTGTCCTTTGAAAGAAACAAAATCTGCCATTAAAATTTCCCCCTGATTGTCTATATTCTTGCATGTTTTTTCTTTTCTCAAAAGAAAAGACACACTTTGTTTCGAGGCTTACCCATGGTTGAAAACGTTTTAGAAAAGTTAACCGCTCTTTTTACGCAAGGAAATGCGCAGTTTCGCGTCCTCGAACACACCGCCAGCGGCAAAACAAGCCAATCAGTGGCTGAAATCCGCGGCACCCAACTCGGGCAAGGTGCCAAGGCCCTTGTCTGTCATGTCAAAGGCAACGGTATTAAGCAACACGTCCTTGCTGTGTTGCCCGCAGATAAGCAAGCCGATTTAACGAAATTAGCATTGGCCCTGGGAGCGCGCCGCGCATCACTTGCAAGTCCTGTGGAAGTCACGGAACTCACCGGTTGCGTCTTTGGTGCTGTGCCGCCTGTGAGTTTTCATCCTGACCTAAAACTCGTGGCCGACCCCTATCTTTATGAACGCTACGACGAACTCGCCTTTAACGCAGGTCTCTTGGATCATTCCATCATCATTAAGACTGATGATTATCGTCGTATCGTGTCGCCCGAACTTATTGAATTCATTAAGCCCGAGGAAGCCCCCAAAGTTGAGGCAACTCCTGAAAAAGAATAACGTATCTGTCCTTTCTAAATTGTGTAAAAAGGCATATCATTATGGGTTACCCTGATTAATTTTTCGTCTTTACCAAAAAGACAAAGCTGACTGCGTAATGATTGATTACAGCACCGTTTTATCTGCGGCCCTCACTCCGATTACTTTGATTTCGGGCGTTGGCCTTTTGTTGGTCTCCATGACCAATCGCTACAACCACTCCACTGACCGTTTGCGTCAACTTTTGCGTGAAAGTAACGCCATCGCGCCTCGCCGTGACGATGAGTTGGAGCACGCCATTGACCTCATTTTCTTACGAGTGACGTTATTGCGACGAGCGATTTTGCTCGTTGTCCTCTCGGGGATGTTCTCGGCCCTACTCGTGTTGATGAGCGTTATCGAAATCGCCATGGGCTTTGACTTGGTGATGGTCAAATCCACGCTTTTGTTACTGGCCGTGGTTTTGGTCGTCGCTTCCACGCTGATTTTTGCCGAAGAAGTCTCCACCTCAATGAAGGCTTTGGGCTTGAGTGTCCACCACTAAGGAGAGTGTCATGGTTGAATATCATCAAATGTTATCCACGGCACTTCCGCCCGTGACTTTAATTTCCGGCGTCGGTCTTTTGCTCTTAGCAATGACGGCTCGCTACAACCACTCCACCAATCGAGTGCGCCAACTTTTGCGTGAAAAAAATGCCATTGCTCCGCGTGAAGACAAGGACTTGAATCACGCCATTGAACTGATTTTCGAGCGCGCCGCCTTACTTCGTATGTCCATTTTGACGGTGGTGTTATCGGCTACCTTCAGTGGCCTTCAAGTCTTGTGCGGCATCGTTGAGAGCATGGTCTCGATTGACATGGGCGTTGTGAAGCTCGGCATGCTCTTTATCTCCATCGGCTTTTTATTGATTTCTACGATTTACTTCGTTCGCGAAGTTTCGCTATCGACCAAAGCCATTGGGTTGAGCATGCACCACTAACCGTCACACGCGGTTTAACGGAAGGGGCGACCCCAGAAGAAATAAACCGCCGTGTCTTGATCGCTCGTTTGACCCACGGCCAAATAAAGCGGTCCCACGATCGAGTCGGCAGCCACAAAAACGCTGCCGGCTTTTTTCCAACTGTCCCAATCCGAATTAATAAACTTGCTGTTGCCGGATTCTTGATTAAGGTGTGCCGCCTCAACGCTTGCGCCTACATAAACCGGAACACCCCAGAAACCGCTGCGATTGATACGCTTCATACCAATGAGGCTTGTTGTGAACATGTCTGCCCCCGTGTAACGTCCGTAGTAAGCGCCCGACATGTTAAAGAGGCCACCGATCGCAAAACGTCCCGGAATCGTAGAAGAACCCGCTCGCGCTGCCAAGATACTCACGTAATCATTACCCCAGTCATAGGGCAAAATGGCACTTAAGTAATAGTCACTGACTTCCGGTTTTTCGGGACTTTCATCAACATGCATATAGCGTCTTGCCTTAAAGTCGACAAACGCCCCTTTCTTCGGGAAATTCACGTCATCTAAATTGTCGTAGCGGAAGTTAAATTCCACAAAGGGTGCCGTCGTATCAAAGCGCTCCCAATTCGGAACCGTTCCCACGGTGGGCTTCGTCTTCAAGTGCGCATAGCCTGCACCAACAGAAAACGCAGCATTGCGAGAAAGTTCCGTCCCTAAAGCAAATGAGCCTTCAAAAACGCTGTTTTCAATCGTACCCAACGCATGACCGTGGCCGTTATAGAGGTCATAGGACTGTGTTTCGTAGTAAAGCTTCGGTCGGACAAAAAACGGACTATTGACACCTAAGGGCTGATAGAACATGGATGAGAAATAACTCGTCTCCCCAATTTGAAGTTCATTGCGCCACTCACCGCCCCATTGGTTAACCCAACCCAAGGTGTGGGCTAAGAGAAAATCAAAGGTGTGTTCTCGGTTAAAGTCGCTTGAAAGCTTGCCACCGACGCGAAGCGTGTTGTACCCCCAAGGCTTTTCCTGAGGTTCAATGACGAGCACTTCCGTACCATTGGGGCCGGGTTCAAACACAAAAGGCACCACAGAGAAGTCGTCCGTTGCCCAAACACGGTCGCTGGCGCGGTTGAGCGTTGCCACATTGACCTTGTCACCGGGCTTAATATCAACGATTTCTTTCACAAAGTCCGGATTGACGGTCTTTAAACCCTCGACTCGAACTTCGGCAATCGTCATATCACGCGGTTCACTCACAATGGATTGACGAGCCAAATTCCACGTTTGGAATTCTTTTTTAGAAACAGCTAAGCGCTTCAGTGCCTTTTCATACTTACGAGCACTTTTTTCCCCAGCATCCATAATGGCTTGGGCCTTATCAAAATCGGCCGCTGTCAATTCTCCTAAATCGACAGTAATCAAAATGTCCTTGGGGCCTAACTTTTTCTTTGATTCCACCAAGTTGCGATCAGTCAAAATGGCAATCATCTGCCCCATCACAGCGGTCACGGAACTCACTTGGCGCTTTTTTTCCAAGGGTGTACTCACGTCCACCGCAATAATGATGTCGGCCCCCATCTCTTTGGCAAGCTCAACGGGCAAGTTTTGCACCAAACCACCGTCCACCAAGAGGTGATCCTTGTAAGGATAGGGAGAAAAGGCACCGGGCACGGACATAGATGCTCGCATTGCGGTTGCGAGGTTAACGTCATCTCGCATCACGACCAACGAGCCATCGGATAAGTCCGTCGCAATGGCGCCAAAGGGAATCGGCAACTGCTTTAAGTCATTGACGGAACGAACGTGTTCGGTAATTTTTGCTAAAAAGGTGGTTAAGTGTTGAGAGGGTACGACAGAATCAGGGAAAGCCAATCCCTTATCCGTAATCCCCACTTCTTTAATAGCCAAATTTTTGTAGTCGTCTTCTCTGCGCAAACGATTAAGCGATGAACGATCCGGGCGAATGGCAAACATCTCACGCCAATCCACACCTAAAATGATTTCGCTCATTTGATCCACGGAATAGCCCGATGCATAACCGCCACCCACCATGGAACCCATGCTCGTGCCCGTGACCAAGTCCACCTTAATGCCTAAGTCTTCCAAGACCTTAATAACGCCAACGTGCGCAAAGCCACGCGCACCGCCACCGGATAAAACAAGGGCGACCTTGGGACGGTCTTTTTCATAGGTAACGGGGGCATCAGCCAAGGCAGAACCACTGACCAACACCAAAGCAGACATTACCAAAAGGACTAAGGGAGTAAAAATACGTCGCATAAACTTTAATGAATTTCTTTGAATCTATTGGACATCTTACTACATGCATTGCTATATGAATATTCATTCACTCGTTTTCTTTGTAACGCCATTTCCAAGAAAATATAAACACGGTATCATTTTTAGATTAACTCTTTTGATTTCTCATTCTGGAGAATTCTGACTCATGCGTATTTTATTGACGGGCGGTGCCGGTTTTATCGGCTCTCATACCGCCGTTGAAATGACTCAAGCCGGCCACGATGTGGTGATCTTTGATAACTTCTGCAATAGCGATGCCACGGTGCTTGACCGCTTGGAAACGATTCTTGGTAAGCGCCTTGCCTTTGAAGAAGGCGACATCCGCGACTACGATCGCATTCGTGACGTTTTAGAAAAGCACCAAATCGAAGCCGTGGTGCATTTTGCCGGGCTCAAGGCCGTGGGCGAATCTTGCGAAAAGCCCCTTGAATATTTCGATAACAACATCACGGGCACGCTTGTGCTTTTGCAAGCCATGAAGGCCCTTGGCATTAAGCGCATCATCTTTTCTTCTTCTGCGACGGTTTACGGCACACCTCAATACCTTCCCTTGGATGAAAAGCATCCTTTGTCGGTCACGAACCCCTATGGTCGTACCAAACTTCAAGTCGAAGAAATCTTGTCCGACCTCTGCGCATCTGATGCCGAATGGTCTGCCGTGTGCTTACGTTACTTCAACCCCATCGGTGCTCATGAGAGCGGTTTAATCGGTGAAAATCCTCGCGGTATCCCAAATAACCTTTTGCCTTACGTGGCACGCGTGGCTGCCGGTCAATTAGAAGCACTTCAAGTCTTCGGTAACGACTACGATACGCCTGACGGCACGGGTGTGCGTGACTACATCCACGTGGTTGACTTGGCTAAGGGCCACGTTTTGGCTGCTCAATATGCCCTTACCCACACCGGTTGGATTGCCATTAACTTAGGTACGGGCATCGGCTACTCGGTCTTAGACATCGTGAAGGCTTATGAAAAGGCTTGTGGTAAGCCTGTGCCTTATAAGATCGTGGCACGTCGCCCGGGGGACGTTGCAAGCAACTGGGCCGATCCGAAACTTGCAAAAGAACTTTTAGGGTGGGAAGCTCAATACACCTTGCAAGACATGTGTGAGCATTCTTGGAACTTCCAAAAGAATTGCTGACAGCTGTCAAGATAGTCCCGCTTGCTTAAGCGGGATTATTTTTTGATGAGTTCGAATACTGTTTCTGTAACGCCTTCTTGCCAAGACCGGGGCGTAAAACCAAACGTCGTCTGAAATTTATTCGTATTCAAAACCACATGAGAAGGACGCTTGGCGGGTGTTGGGAAAACGTCACTTTTAACCGCTTCAATTTCAACGTCGGGCGAGAGGCGTTGCGCCTGCACCAACACCTTTTTCACCCACTGAGCGCACTCATGGCGATGGCAAAAACCGGCGTTAGCAAAGTGGTAAATTCCTCGGTCAAAGACTTTGCCTTTATCGAACTCCGAAAGCACCGCCCAAAGCCCTCTAGCCACTTCCGTGGCGCTTGTCGGCGTCCCCCATTGGTCATCCACCACACAAAGTTTCTCTTTTTCTGAAAACCAGCGAATCAACGAGGTCACAAAATTAGTATGGCCCGGTGCATGCACCCAGGTCAAACGCAAAATCAAAGCTTCTGGGTTCACATCCAAAACCAAACGTTCCCCTTCCAATTTGCTTTGACCATAAACGTTTAAGGGATGAGTAGCATCCATTTCTTCATAAGGCGTTGACCGCACGCCATCAAACACGTAGTCCGTTGATAAGTGAACAAAGAAGGCATTGATGTCTTTAGCCACTTGGGCTAACGCTTGGGGCGCTCGGGCGTTAACTTGAAAAGCCGTCTCTTCATCGTTTTGAGCAGCATCCACTGCCGTATAAGCCGCCGCATTGATGATGACGTCCGGTAAATAAGCTTTAATTGTCTCATTGAGCGCAGGCAAATCTAAAAGATCCCCGCCTTTATCCTCACGCCCTAAAGCAATGACATCAAAATAAGGCGAAAGCGCCTTTATAGCCGCTTGCCCCACTTGACCGTTTTTACCCAAAATCAACACACGCATGGACGACTACTCCTTGAGTTTCGCCAAATGCTTTTTAAGATAAAACCCCGTTGCACTGCCCTTGACTCGAGCGATTTGCGCAGGCGTCCCCGTTGCAATGATTTCACCCCCGGCAGCGCCCCCTTCAGGGCCTAAATCCACGACCCAATCGGCCGAAGCAATCACATCCAAATTGTGCTCAATGATGACAATCGTGTTGCCTGCATCACGCAATTGTTGAATCACCGAAATCAACATTTGTACATCTTCAAAATGTAACCCCGTGGTCGGTTCATCCAAGATGTAAAGCGTCTTCGTAGTATCGCGTTTGGAAAGCTCCAGCGCAAGCTTCATGCGTTGGGCTTCGCCGCCCGAAAGCGTCAAAGCGCTTTGCCCCAACTTGATGTAGCCTAAACCCACGTCCATTAAGGTTTGAAGTTTGCGTTTTAAGGCCGGATGAGAGCTAAAGAAATCCAAGGCTTGTTCAACGGTGAGCTCCAACACTTCGGCAATGTTTTTACCCTTATAGAGTACGTCCAACGTTTCTCTTGCATAGCGCTGTCCATGACAAACTTCACACGGCACGTACATGTCGGGCAAGAAGTTCATTTCCACCTTAATGAACCCTTCGCCTTGGCAGGCTTCGCAACGTCCGCCCTTGACGTTAAAACTAAAGCGACCGACGTCATAACCCCGTTCTCTGGCCACAGGCGTTTGAGCAAAAAGCTCACGAATGTGCGTGAAAAGCCCCGTGTAAGTGGCAGGGTTAGAGCGAGGCGAACGACCGATCGGGCTTTGGTCAACGTCAATCACTTTATCAAAACGCTCCAAGCCTTCGATGCGCTCATAGGGTTCAGGCGAGATACTTGCACGGTAAAGCGATTGAGCGGCAATGCGATAGAGCGTATCGTTAATGAGCGTGGATTTGCCAGACCCCGAGACACCGGTCACAACCGTGATTAACCCTTCGGGAATTTCTAAGGTCACGTTCTTTAAGTTGTGGCCGCTCGCGCCCACCAGTCGCAAAACGTTTTCGGTCTTGCGTTTGGCTTTTCTCGAAAAATCAATGTGCTTGGTGCCGTTCAGATAAGCCCCTGTTAACGAATGGGGATTTTTTTGAATTTCATCGGGCGTGCCACAAGCGATCACTTCTCCCCCTAAGAAGCCAGCCCTAGGGCCCATATCCACCACGTAGTCAGCCTCACGGATCGTGTCTTCATCATGCTCAACGACAATGACAGAATTGCCCAAGTCTCGCAGTTGCTTAAGCGTTTCAATGAGGCGATCATTGTCCCTTTGATGTAAGCCGATCGAGGGTTCGTCCAAAACGTACATCACCCCCGTTAAACCAGAACCGATTTGGCTTGCCAATCGGATGCGTTGACCTTCGCCACCCGAGAGCGTATCGGCACGACGATCCAACGATAAATAACCCAAACCCACATCGGTTAAAAACTTCAATCGCAAGGCGATGCCGTCAATTAACTTTTGGGCAATGTCTTTTTTCGTACCATCAATCGTGAGTGCATCAAAATAGTTTTTAGCTTCTTGCAAACTCATGCCCGTGATATCGGAAATGGCTTTCTTTTGTTCCCCTAAACCGATAAAGACATTGCGAGCGGCTTCTCTTAATCGCGTTCCGTGACAAGAAGCACAGGGTTTTAATACGCGGTAGCGGTTGAGTTCTTCTCGCACGGCTTCGTTGTTGGTTTCGGCATATCGACGATTAAGAATCGCCAAAACACCATCAAAGGGTTCGGTTTGATAGGTCACTTTCCCGGCACTTCGATAGGGCATTTTGATCTTTCTGTCGCCCAAACCGTAGAGAATATCGTGGCGATTGTCTTGCGCTAAATCGCACCACGGGGTATCAATGTCAAAATCACAAGCCTTTGCCACCGCCGACATCATGTCAAAGTTATAAAGATTGCGACGATCCCAGCCGTGAATGGCGCCGGAGGCCAAAGAAAGCTCTGGGTGGTTAACGACACTGTCTTCGGTAAAGACCATCGATTCCCCCATCCCGTTGCAATCAGGACACGCTCCTAAGGGGTTATTAAAGGAGAAAATTCGAGGCTCTAACTCTTCAACGCTATAGCCACATTCGGGACAGCAGTAGTGACTCGAAAAACTTAACTTTTCGCCCGTGCCCATGTCTTCGACTTGCACGCGCCCATCCGTTAAACGAAGCGCTGTTTCAAAGCTCTCTGCCAGGCGTTGTTGCGCATCGTCCCTAACCTTTAATCGGTCCACAATCACATCGACATCGTGACGTTCTTTGGGATCAAGATCGGGCAAAGTCTCTGTGTCATAGCGCTTTCCGTCGATTTGGAAACGAATGAAGCCTTGCGTTTGCATGTCTTGGAAAAAGTGGGCGAAATCCATCTTTTTTTGACGAACAACGGGGGCGACAATCATGATCTTGCTGCCCACAGGCATTTGCATCACACGATCAACCATCGCAGAGATGGGCGTGACTTCTAGGGGCAAACCGTGCACAGGACAATAAGGGGTTCCCACGCGAGCAAAAAGCAGACGCAAATAATCCAGAATTTCGGTGATGGTTCCGACGGTTGAGCGCGGGTTGGTTGTGACGGCTTTTTGTTCAATGGCAATAGCAGGCGACAAACCGTCAATCAAATCAACATCGGGTCGCTCCATGAGGTCTAAAAATTGGCGAGCATAGGCCGAGAGGCTTTCAACGTAACGACGTTGACCTTCTGCGTAGAGCGTATCAAACGCAAGGGAACTTTTCCCAGAGCCAGATAACCCCGTAATCACCACGAGCTTGTGGCGTGGAATATCCAAATCAATATTTTTTAAGTTATGCGTACGTGCGCCGCGGATGCGAATTGCCGAACTCATCTTTATCCCCGAATTTTGAGCTAAACCAATATATTTTATCGACTTTCTTTCATTGAAATGAAATAAGAATCTTGTCTTTACGTAAAACTCACCCTCTAGGTGTGGACATTTTCGGTAAGTTACTACAAAATAGTGAATAGCATATTTTTGGATATGCTCACCAAACGCATCAAAAGCGACGGGTGAGTTAACTCCCTGTCTGAAGCCTTTGGATTGATTAGGTTTGTTGTCATTCCGGTGACAACGTTTTTTTGGAAATGAAAGATTATGGCTTCGGTTAATAAAGTCATCATTATCGGTAATTTGGGACGTGATCCCGATACCCGTTATACCGCTGAAGGCGGTACGGCCATTACCACGATCACTGTTGCAACGTCTCGTCGCTACAAGGATTCTAATGGTCAACCTCAAGAAGAAACCGAATGGCACCGCGTTGTGTTCTTCGGTCGTCAAGCTGAAATTGCTTCCGAGTACTTGCGTAAGGGCCGTCCGGTTTATGTGGAAGGTCGTTTGCGCACGCGTAAGTGGCAAGGTCCGGATGGACAAGATCGCTACTCCACGGAAATCATCGCTGAAACGATGCAAATGTTGGGTACGCGTGAACGTTCTGAAGGCGCTCCGGCTGCAGGCGGCTTTGAATCCGCTCCGCGTCGTCCGATGCAAAGCGAAGGTGGCTATCATCAAGCTCCCTCTCGCCAAGCTGACCCGATGCCCGCTCCCGTGGGTGGCCTCGACAATTTAGACGAAGATATTCCGTTCTAAATTTCGCTTGTCGCAAAAAAAATAACTCCCTCACTTTTCGTTTGGGAGTTATTTTTTGTGCCTTGCAAAGCTTAAATTGCGCACACAACGTCTTCAATAAAGGCCTTTTGTACAAACTCACTCACCGGCATCGGCTTAAAGCACACGTTCCCTTGAATAAGGTCGCAAGTTGTGGTCTTAAGAAAGTCCAACTGTTCTTGCGTTTCGACCCCTTCCGCAACCACTTGTAAGCCAAGTTTCGTCAATAATGCCGTGATGGAACTCAAAACAATACAAGCTCTATCACCACATCCCAAGAAGAAGCTTCTGTCTAACTTCGCAGTGTCGACAATTAACTCCTTCAAGCAACCGAGCGATGAATAACCGATCCCGAAATCATCCACAGAACTTCTAAAGCCCATTTTTCGAAGTTCTCTCAAGAATACCTTTGTACTTTCGAAATCTCGAATCACGTCTGTTTCGGTGATTTCCAATTCAATTTCTTCGGGCGATACACCATAGTGCGTGCACACCGACTTCAGATGTTCTAAAAGACCGGGAATCGTAATCGTTTGACGAGATAAGTTCACAGAAATTGGGCACACACGACGGTTTTCTTCATGCCACTTAGCAATCATCTTGCAAACGGCTTCAAAAATGAACATGTCCAAACGGTGAATCAGGCGATACTTTTCAAGCGTTGCAATGAAGTGCCCCGGGGCCAAAAGTCCACGCTTAGGATGTATCCAACGCGCTAGCGCCTCAGCCCCCACTATTCGGCCATCTCTCATGGAAACTTTTGGTTGCAAATAAACCTCAAAAGCTCCTTCCTTAAGTGAGGTCACCAATTGAGTAAAGATTTCGCGTTCTTCTAACATCTTTGCAGCACGATTGGGATCGAAGAAGCACGACTCGTTGCAGCCCACCACATCGTCCGAATGCTTGCGAGCCATATTGGCAAACTCAAACATACGCTCGAAGTTGGTTTTATCGTTTTCCGGCAAATAAATCCCGAAACGCAATATCAAATGCGGGCCAAGCAAGGCGTGCGTAATGATTTTCTCATCGACCTTTTGTCGAATAAAGATCAAACGATTAAGAATTTCTTGACGATTGCGAGTCTTCATCAAGACGTAGAACACGTCACCGACGTTACGAACGAGAAGTTCTTCCTCAGAGAGTGATTGCTTGATACAGCAATAGATGTGGTCGAGAATGACATTGCCAACGCTTCGACCGAACCTGACATTAATCAATTTGAATTGTCGAATATCAATCGACACAACAGCGTAGGCCGTACGATCACTTTCAAGTAATTGCCTAGCTTGTTTGGAAAATTGCAAACGCCCCATCCCGCCCGTTACTGGGTCAATCGATGCACGAGTTTCGGATTGATCCATTTGCAATAACTCCTAATCTAACCAAAAAAGGGCCAAGAGGCCCTTTTTCATCAGTATACTTCAGTTTTTCTCAATAGAGAAGCAAAAAACTGGAAGCGCCATTGATAGAACAACGCCACGGAAGCATTCACCTATCAATAGCGACTCAATGCGCATATTTCGAGATCGGATACCTCTTGTCACATTGTACGAATAATGATCAAAAATGCGCAACTTTTTCTTATATTTCTAAGCGTTAAACGCAGGGCAATGATCTTTTTCTCATTTATTTAATCGCATAAACTACTCCTTATCAAACACATTTGGAGTTATCTGCGAAAGGACGAACAGTCTTAGTTAATAAAAATGGCAAATTTACTGGCATTACGACCTAATAGCAATCCAGTCTTCGTGGTTATCTGGCGTGGGGAAACTAGGATTTTGAGAGTTTCCTTTGTAGATATAAACATTTTTATCTTTGTCCAGAAAAAAATCTCCGCTTGAAGGAGTGTCTCGCCACTCAGAAGATGAATAATTAAACCTTACCCAATTGTCTCGATTGTTGGCTGTAGCCAAATTAATAAGTTCAATATAAGACCCACTACAAACTAAATATCGTTTGTTAATAATATCGTAGACAATTTTCCCAAGATTTATTTTGTTTCCCCAAAACACATTCAAAATCTCAAAGTCACAACCATACTTTGCAAGAATTTCTGTGTCAGTCATCCACCACACTTCATTGATAATCTCATCATCTTCAGAAACTGTGATGTCATCATCGGGGGGAGTAGTCACTTTGCAACTCGGAACTTCCAACTGAGCGATATTTGTATAGGCACGATTAGAAGTTTTAGCTGTGACCCAAGCACCCCCATTCTCACTGGCAACCGGAATCTCATCCCCCACAATAGAAAGAGTGAAGTCTCCGAAATTAAAACTCCCATCATCGCTGAGTTTATCAAGTTGATTAACCATCGTGACCGCCTCACCACAGGAGTAGCCTTGCGCCATGAAACGAGTAAAGTGCGAATTAATTTTGACCTGAACAGCATCGACCGTCGCTTTTGCTAACTTTTTTTCAGATTCCTCGCGGAGATCGAAATAGTGTTGAGCTGCCAGCGTCCCCAATACACTCAAAATAATGAGTGAGAACACAATTTCAATCAGTGTAAAGCCTTGTGATTTTTCTACAGTTCTCATCACGCTTCCCTCACTTGACATACAGTCGCAAAGTTCTAGTGCGACTTAGTGCCGTCCCATCCGCAAACTTAATTTTAAACTCCAGATTTTCAACCTTGATCTGACTGACCTGATTATTGGAATCCGTAACAAAAATAATTGATTCGCTCTTGATACCGGAATTCATTCGAGTGACAACGGTCGCCTCATCTTCACTTTGAGAAGGAGATTTCATCACAAAAGTCTTCATCTCACTGAGACAATTAGCTACTTCAATATTATTCGTAAAATCAACGTCTTTATAGAGCAGGTGCTCATTTAATATATGGTTGACAGAGTCCAAAAGATATGTAACTTCATACTGGCGTCGAGTATCTGAAGCATGAGAAAACACTGGTGTGGAAGAAGCTCTGAAAAAAACAGCAAGAGCTGAGAAAAACACGATGACAAGCACGGCATAAACCAAAATACTGCCACGTTGAGAAGAGAAAGATAAACGATTGTTTTTAAACCTCATCGCTACTCTCCTCTATTGGAACTAACGTAGAAAACAAACGTTTTTT